>JAIRXO010000093.1 GCA_031268255.1 Spirochaetaceae bacterium | reverse complement strand
TGTACAATATGAGCCGTGAGCCGTGAGCCGTGAGCCGTGAGCCGTGAGCCGTGAGCCGTGAGCCGTGAGCCGTGAGCCGTGAGCCGTGAGCCGTGAGCCGTGACTATTGTACGAAACATAGAACTATTGTAGCAAAACACGGAAAAATTGTCAATCTAAAATCGTAAAACTTTACAACGCCTACTGTTTTGCCCGCTTACAGGACGGCCTTTTGCAGGGCATCTTCCACAGCGTCCAAAAAGCCCCGGCTCGAATACGAGGCTCCCGCTACTATATCCACATCAACTGAATTGGCGTCAATTACCGAGACCGTAAGTTCGTCGAAAGCTGTCGTTCCTATACCCTGGGTATCGGAGTACTGCAGCACGTCAATCTGAACAATCGCGCCGGAACTTACCGTTACCTCAAGAATCACCGGCCCAAAATACCCCTCTCCGTTTCCCTCATAGACTCCGGGCGTATAGAGGGCTTTAAGCCCGGCGCTGTTTCCGGCGCAGGAAAAAAAGACAAACGCCAAAAGAAGGGAAAATCCAAAAATTACTTTCTTCATAAAAACCTCTCTGTTCATTGAATGCATTCGCGGCCTATAAATTCAAAGGCCGCCTTGAACCAGGCGCCGGGGTCTACGACAATACTTTTCGCATGGGCGGCGCCGTGTATCAACACAAGCGAGACAGGGCCTGCGCCCTTCTCCTTTCTTTTTTCGGCGATGCGGCGGGACAGCTCAGAAGGTACATAGTCATCGGCATCGCCGTGTATGAGGAGTATGGGAACCGGGCTTGACAGGGCTCCTGCCAGAGGCGAGGCGTCTTCCAGCGCGTAACCCCGTGTATGGCGCATAACAAAAGAAATAAACTTCCGCGCCGGTCCTGCCAGAAAAAACGGAATCCGCAGATGTTTAAGCTGTGCGTCAACAGCGTCGGCCATGGAAGAATACGGACAGTCGGCTATGATTCCCTGTATCTTCCACTCTTGTTTCGTTGCGCCGGGCGGAGCGCCCAGGGGTGCGTACTGCAGCGCCGTGGCCGCCCCCAGGGATTCACCTATAAGCACAAAGGGCTTTTCACCTGAAAAGCGGGCCAGGGTCCAGTCGAGTACCGCGTCAATATCATATTTTTCAAAATACCCGTAGGAAGGAACGGGAATGTTTCCGGCCCCGCTTGCCCCGTGGCCGCCCATATCGACAAGCACCGCGTTCCAGCCCCTTTCGATAAAAGCCCCGGCGTATTTAAAGGAACCGTAGTGGGTCCAGGTAAGGCCGTGAAGCACAATGACAGTCCCCCCGCATTCTCCCGTGCCGGCATTTTTGTTCCGCGCCGGGAGGGCGTATACGGCGATGGCGGCGTTCCGCTTTGGAGAAAAAACTTTTACCTCCTCCCAGGGGAGTTCTTCGAGGGCCGGGTCAAACTCGCCGCTTTCAAGACAGCGATGCCTCGAATATTCAAGAGTATGGAAAGTCCGGTTAAAAAGCTGACGGAAGGCGGCGAGGGCTATGATAATCAGCGCAAGAACATAGAGAAACGCCAAAACAGCCGGCGCTAACAGAACAGCGTACATATACTTACTATAAACACAGAGCCGCTTTGCGTCTATGGAACGGCATACAGACTTAAATTCATCTGCTTTACATAGTCATAAATATGGGGCCCGGCCCCTTCTCCGTACCTGGCGATGATTTTTACCAGGGCGCTTCCAACAATGACCCCGTCGGCAAGGCCGGCGATTTCAGCCGCCTGGGCAGGGGTATGAATACCGAAACCCACCGCGACAGGAAGCGGGCCGGACCCGCCGTCCTTTTTGGGAGCGGGCCTTTCCTTTCTCACCTGGAGTATCATCGAGGCAAGGTCCGTCCTGATTTCATTCCGTATCCCGGTAACACCCATGGATGAAACCACATAGAGAAAACCTGTGGCGGCCCTGGCTATGTCCCTGATCCTTTCTTCCGAGGTAGGGGCAATAAGGGAAATGAGGGAGACATCGCGGCGCGAAGCAGGAAGCCTGACTTCTTCCTGTTCCTCAAAGGGAAGGTCGGGTATGATGATGCCGTCAACGCCTGATTCGCGGCAGCGGGCAAAGAAGGCGTCATACCCGTAATGGAAAACCGGATTGAGGTAACTGAGAAAAACAAAGGGAACCTGGGTCTTTGCCCTGAGGCGTTTTGTCATGGCAAAAAGTTTTTCCACAGTGGTCCCTGAGGCAAGTGCCCTGATATTGGCTTCCTGTATGACCGGCCCCTCGGCGACAGGATCGGAAAAGGGAATACCTATTTCCACAAGATCGGTTCCCGCGCTGATCATTTCGAGTATAAATTCTTCTGTCTTTTCTATGCTGGGATCGCCTCCGGTAACAAAACCTATAAAGGCGCAGGTCTTTTTTCCCGAAGAAAAATTTTCGGCTTTATTTGTGTCAAGGCCCTGAAAGGCCCGGGCTATGTTATTCATTGATGGTTTCCCCTCTGTATTTCGCGATGGCCGCGACATCCTTATCCCCCCTGCCTGAGAGGCATACGATGATACTCCGGTCCCTGCCCAGGCCCCGGGCGATCTTCCGTATATGGGCTATGGCGTGGGCGCTCTCCACAGCCGGGATGATGCCCTCGCTGCGGGAAAGATACTCAAAGGCCTCCACCGCTTCCTCATCGCTTACCGGCACATACTCGGCCCTGCCTGTATCATGCAGCCAGGCATGTTCGGGGCCCACACCGGGATAATCAAGCCCGGCGGAAATCGAATAGACCGGCGCTATCTGACCTTCATCATTTTGACAGAAATAGGACTTCATGCCATGAAAGATACCGGCCTGCCCCCTTGCCAGGGTCGCGGCATGGCGGCCTGTATCTATGCCTTCTCCCGCCGCCTCGCAGCCTATGAGACGCACCTCCGTGTCGGGGATAAAATGATAGAACATACCCATCGCGTTGCTGCCGCCGCCTACACAGGCGGCAACCACATCGGGGAGCTTTCCTTCTTTTTCGAGTATCTGCTTTCTCGCTTCCCTGCTGATAACACTCTGAAAATCCCTCACCATGACCGGAAAAGGGTGGGGACCCATGACAGAGCCTAGCACATAATGGGTATCACTGGTACGGCCGGCCCATTCCCTCATGGTTTCGTTTACCGCGTCCTTGAGGGTCTCTGTCCCGGAACATACGGCATTGACCGTAGCGCCTAAAAGACGCATGCGGTATACATTGAGGGCCTGGCGTTCGGTGTCCTCCCTGCCCATAAAGATTTCACATTCCAGGCCAAGAAGAGCCGCGGCTGTGGCGGCGGCGACGCCGTGCTGTCCGGCTCCGGTCTCGGCTATGACGCGGGTTTTGCCCATCTTCTTTGCCAGAAGAACCTGGCCAAGTACATTGTTTATTTTGTGCGAACCGGTATGGTTTAAATCCTCCCGTTTGAGGTATATCTTTGCCCCGCCAAGTTCGCGGCTCATCTTTTCGGCATAGTACAGGAGGGATGGCCTTCCGGCGTAATTCTTGAGCAGATCATCAAGTTCTGAATTAAAGGCCGGGTCTTTCCTGTAGTGGTTGTAGGCCCTTTCAAGATTGATGATCTCGTTCATCAGGGTTTCGGGTATGTACTGTCCTCCGTAAATCCCGAATCTTCCTTTCGCTATAGTGTCCATAAATTTTCTCCATCTGTCAGGCGCTTCCCGTACCTGAATTTTTTGACACCGGCGTTCTTGCCGCGCGCACCAGCGTTATCATTTTGTCCCGGTCTTTTACACCGTCTGTCTCGGCGCCGCTTGAAACATCAATGCCGTATGGTCCTGTGGAAAGCGCCGCTTCAATATTCTCCACCCCTATGCCTCCGGCAAGAAACCAGGGGACAAGTGATGCCGAATGAGCGCCAAGCAAGTTCCAGTCAAAGGCCCGTCCGCTTCCCGCGCCTGAGTCTATGAGGCAGTAGTCGGCAAGGCCCGCATCCCCTTTTGCCGCGTAAATCGCGTCAGGGCGTATGGCCTTGATCACCGGCACGCCGCGGTCCTCCCTGAGCCGCCTTATATACGCCGCGTTTTCGTTACCGTGAAGCTGGGCCATGCCGATAATTCCGTCCCGGAAAAGCGCGGCGATTTCGTCTATGGGATGGTTGACAAAGACGCCGACCGGAACTATGCCCTCTTTAAGGCGGCCCCTGAAACGCGTTGCGCCTGACGGGTCTATATGACGCCTGCCCGGCGCAAATACAAAGCCGATGTAATCAGGCGACGCGTCATTGGCATAGTCAATGTCCTCCGGGCGGAAGAGCCCGCATATTTTGATCTTTGCCACTATATGCCCCGGAGAGCGGCCAACTGTTTCTTTTTGTCAGCGGCGCGCATCAGGCTTTCGCCCACAAGGAGCGCGTCAACACCCGCCTTCTCAAGACGCGCCGCGCAGGGCCGGTCCTTGACGCCGCTTTCCGAAACAACAATACAGTCCCCGGGTATGAGGGGCCTGAGGCGCTCCGTTACCCCAAGATCAACGGTAAAGGTTTTAAGGTCCCGGTTATTGATGCCTATGACGCGCGCCCCTGAGGCAATGGCCATTGCCGCCTCTTCTTCGTTGTGTACTTCGACCAGGGCCGAGAGAAAAAGGTCTCCGGCCAGGGCAAGGAATGACGCGAGCGTTTCAGCGTCGAGGAGGGCGCAGATTAAAAGCACCGCGTCAGCGCCCAGGAGTTTTGCCTCGTAAAGCTGGTACGGGTCAATGGTAAAATCCTTTCTCAATACAGGAATCGAAACAGCCCCGGCTATTTCCTTTAGATAGTGGTCGCTGCCCAAAAAATACTCAGGCTCCGTAAGCACCGAAATCGCCGCCGCTCCGGCTTCCTCATACTCACCGGCAATGGCAAGGTAGGGAAACGAAGGGTCTATCATGCCCTTTGAAGGAGAGGCTTTCTTGACCTCGCAGATAAAGGAAAGCCCGGGCCGGATAAGGGCATACTCAAAACGCCGCTCCGCGCCGTGCCTGGAGGAACCTGATGCCGAGGACAGGACAGCGGACAGTGCGGCATCCCTGATTTCTTCAAGTGACCGCTGCCTTTTGCGGGCTTCTACACGGAGTCTGGTCTGGTCCGCTATTTCGTCAAGTATCATGATGGCGCCTTTTCGTAACGCTGCCTTGAAAGGGCGACAAAACGCTCAAGCTGTTCGCCGGCCCTGCCCGAATCAATGGCTTCCCTGGCTGCTTCCAGAGCCCCGGTCATGGAAAGCGACGGCCTGGCTATGTATATCGCCGCCGCCGAATTGAGGAGAACCGCGTCCCGCCGGGGCCCTGGTTTCCCTGAAAGTATGTCCCTGGTTATTCCGGCGTTTTCATCGGGGCTTCCCCCTTCAAGGTCTTCTTTCCCGCAGCGCCTGAAGCCGAACTGTTCAGGTTCAATCACATAGGACTTAAAACTGCCGTTCCGTACTTCACAGACAGAGGTAGGGGCACTCATGGAAATTTCGTCAAAACCGTCCTGACCGTGGACCACCAGGGCGTTTTTTACACCCAGATTGGAAAGTACCCTGGCAAGAGGCTCGATGAGGTCTTCGGTATAGACGCCAAGGAGTTCCATATTGGCCCCTGCCGGATTGACCAGGGGACCAAGTATGTTGAAGATGGTCCTTATGCCCAGTTCCCTGCGCACCGGAGCCACATACTTCATCGAGATATGGTAATTTTGGGCAAAGAGAAAACAGAGGCCAATTTCTTTCAGCATGGAAAGACTCTGTTCGGGACCAACGGAAATGTCCACGCCCAGGCTCTCAAAGACATCGGCGGCGCCTGACCTGCTGGACGCGGCCCTGTTTCCGTGTTTTGCCACGGGAATACCCGCCGCGGAAATCACCAGTGCCGATGTCGAAGAAATATTAAATGAATTTGAAAAATCCCCGCCTGTCCCCACGATCTCAAGGACATCCATGTCGTGCAGTACCCGTATACAGTGCCTGCGCATTCCCGCTGCCGCGGCGGTAATCTCGTCTATGGTTTCGCCCTTTACCGCCATGGCCGTAAGAAAAGCGGCCATCTGGATTTCGCTGGCCTTACCGCCCATAATTTCGTCCATCACACCCTCAGCCATTTCATAACTGAGGTTCTGCCGTGTTGCCGCGAGGGCAATCGCTTCTTTTATCATGCCGTACTCCTGAAAAAAATCACTTGGGGTAAAGTCCTTCCCCTTCCCCATTCGTTTCTATTGATAGAAACGTATATGTTTCTTTATATAGTAACATTGAAATTTTGTCAAGCGTTTTCCTTCAGCGTTGCCCTAAGTATACGCATTGACGGATATTTACAAAAAGAAGTAATATGCTAGAAAACTATTATGAAGGGGAAATCATGAAAAAGATTACTGTTGTTCTTCTGGTTGTGGCGGTGATTTTGCCGATGGCGGGCTGTGCCGGAACAGCTTCTCAGGCGGCGGAAACCACGGCCCCCGCATCCGTATCCGCTCCGGCATCCGTATCCGCTCCGGCAGCCCCCCCCGCCCAGGACGGCCTTGTTATCGAAAAGAACCCCGGTCCCGGACCGTATACCGGCAGGGCCGGCGGATACCATGGGGCGGTAGAAGTTACCCTGGATGTAAAAGACGGGGTGCTTGTCTCTGTAATCGCCGTGGGTGATGAGGAAACGCCCGGCATAGGCAGCATAGCCATTGAGACCCTGCCTGACGCCATGCTCGCGGGTAATACCATTGTCGTAGATGCCCGTACCGGCGCCACCTTTACCAGCGAAGGCATAATGGAAGCCGCCGCGAAGGCCCTGGCCCTGGCCGGCCTTACCGACGCCGACCTTAAACGCTAGGGATCAGAGGAAGGGCTGTTGGAAGTAATTTCCTTACAGCCCTTTTTTGTGCCCGGGTTTAATACCTTTTATAATTGAGGAGAAAATTCCAGGGCCGCGTCTACCGAACTGTCCTCGTGTATATTCATCGCCGCCTGGTGGGTAATGTAGTTCATTTTGACAATCACCAGTTCCTGCTCGCCTTCGGGAACTTTCAGGACCGCCACGCCGTCTTTGCCGGTAACCGTCCTGTGGAGGCCGAGTTGAATATCGGCGCCCTCAAGGGGTAAAAAATCCCGGTCATCGCTTACTTTTACCGTTACCGTATACTTGGGTGCGGCGGCGGTACGGAACACAAGGTCAGGCCCCTCGGCCTGGTGGGGCAGGGCGCCTTCGGGTATCTGGCAGCGCACAGTCCAGCGGTGTACCGCCTCGTCTGAGGGAGCGTCAAGCTCCTGCCTTGTCCAGTAGGTAGCCCTGGTCTGGTCAAGAATCTCCTCCCCAAGCCTGCCCTCAGCCAACTGTTTCCCTGTTTCAGCATCTTCTATGACAAGAGCCTGGCCCGCGAGGGAACATCCCGAGGAACAGGCCGCTCCTATACCAACGGTGAATTTTTCGCCCTTGCTTACCGGCAGGGGAACATCCCAGATGGATATGCTTATAAGATGGGCCCGTATCTTGAGGGAAAACTCAAGCGAGCCTGTATGCTCAAACACCGCGTCCCCGGGGCCGCCGGGACTTACCGGCGCGGCGGATGCTTCTCCGTCATCTTTTTTTGGAGACGCATAGAAGGCCGTCCAGGTGTAATCACCCGGAACCACCGGGGCCTTTACGGAAAAGGTTTCTGTCTCGTATTTAATTATTCCGGGCCCCGACGATGACTCTTCGTTGCTCTTTTCCACCGCGGATACGCCGGTCTCGGCAACAACAGCGCCATCGCTGTCAACAACCCGTATCGTTCCCCCGTCCAGGGCACATTCAGATTTACAGCGGACCTGAAACCTGAGGGAAAAATCAGCGCCCGTATCTATCTCGTCAGGCAGGTAGTTGATTATGCTTATGACGGCCTCGTGAACAATAGGCTCGTGTACGTTGTTTGTTTCTTCCATTTGATTCACTTTATGTGGCCCGCCGGTAAAGGCCGAGCTGATTTTTGCCAAAAGAGAGGGCCAGCACTGACGCCGGCCCTCTCAAGCTCTTCATACGGTTACGAATTTACGCCCAGGGTCTCTCGGCCGCGGCGTTCCTTCCGGCAACCCGTCCGCATACCATACATTCGGTAATGTTACCGCCTGCCTGATAGGTGAACTTGAATACGGAAGAAATTTCGCCGGCGCTGTAAAGCCTCGGGATGGGATTACCTTCCCAGTCATAGACCTGCCGTCTTTCGTCGGCGTCAATGCCGCCCTTGGTGTTGGGTCCGCCCGGATACATCTTCATGGCATAGAAGGGAGGCCGCTCAACCGGTCCCATGGTCGCGGGAGTCCTGTTAAAATCGGCATCCGCGCCGGCTGCGCAGAAGGAATTATACCTTGCCACCGCCGTCTTGAGGGTAGCCGCGTCAATGAGCTGCCTGTTTTCCGGGTCAGCTTTAATTTTGGCGGCAAGCTCATCAAGGGTATCGGCCTTGATAATCCAGCCCTTGTTAATGGCATCCGTATTGTCAGCCGCCCAGGGAAGGAAGCCATACGCGACGGTAGTACCATTACCGACCACCGCGCCGCCTGTACGCCTGGTCTCATCAAAGATGAGCCAACTGGGAATACGGGGGTACATCATCTTCAACATATCGTACTTTACCGCTTCCTTGTAGAACTGATAGCGGTAAGGTCTGGTTGAGTCGGTGATGATGTGCTCATCGGTATACCGGGCGCCGTAGTTATCAACGATGACGCTGTTAGGCTGGGAAGTAGCGGCTGTTCCGGCGCCGACCTTGAGTTTCTTCTCGTCCCAGGCTTTGCCATAGGGGAAGGCCGACTCGATACGGGACGCGGACTTGGCGACCTTTACCAGAGCGGCGCCGATGAGAATGGCCGCCTCAATACCGTCGCCGGTATTGTCGGGAGAACCGTAGAAACACCAGCCCTTGACGCCCGGACCTTCCTGGAAGGCCCTTCTCATTTTGACGTTGTACTCAAAGCCGCCGGTGGAGACTATGACCGCCCTTTTGGCCTTGACGTTAATTTCCCTGCCGTTTTGAATGGCGGTTACGCCCTGTATGTCGCCCTGCAGGCTGCCGTTTACCACAGGCCGTATAAAACGTTTGAAGGGCGTTTCATACTCTATCCTGATGTTGGGGCGCTGTTTCTTGATGCCTTCTTCGATGATGGCATGCATGAGGGCCTCACCGGAGCTTTTGTGGAGCTTCGGCCTCTCATAGGTGGGCTGATTCGGATTTGCGTCGGCATAGCCCTTGTACCTGGTGCTGACAGTACGGCCATATTTGGCTTCCCTGAATTTGGGGAACATGGGGAACGAAGCGTCGCCGCCCGCGGCCATGCCTCTCTGATCAAGATCGGGGTCGATCTTGAGAAGCCAGGCTTCGGTTTTCTTCATTTCGGGAGCAAACATCCTGGCCATGGCGTCTGAACGGTCTTCCATCTCGCCTTCGAACTTCCAGGGGATGTTCTCGCCGCTCATTGTGGCCTTGACATACTCTACCAGAGCTTCGGGATCGCCAGAAAGATCGGGGTTGTGCCAAACGCCGCCTGACATTCTCGAATTGCTGAAATGATGGTTGGCGGCCTGTTTTTCCAGAACCAGTACCGACGCGCCGGCATCATGGGCCTCAATAGCCGCTGAAGCTCCCGCGCCTCCCAGTCCCAGAATAACAACGTCCGCTTCCATGTCCCACCGGCTGGGAACTCCGCTTCCGCTTCCGCCGCTGCCAGTCGTAGCACAACTGGACAGCAGACCGCCGACCGCGGCGCCTCCGGCTACCTTACCGGCGTTCTTGAGAAACTCTCTCCGTGAGATTCCTTTCTTTTCCATTCTTACCTCCGTTTCAAATTAGGCGTAGCCACTAGGTAGTTCGCCCGTTATTCCGCAAAAAACCCTGTGAAGGTTCCAGGCGGCTTATACAAAAAGGGCCAAGGCCGG
>JAIRXO010000052.1 GCA_031268255.1 Spirochaetaceae bacterium | reverse complement strand
GGTGCACGCAAGGGCTACCCGCCGCTATTGACAATTCGTAAAATCCGCCATATACAATAACAAAGTCCGGTTAAATTGGGCGGCTCCCGCCGTTCAATGAGGAAGTTAATTTTGCTGATTTTGCCGATAACTAGCCTGGTTGGCATGGTTTTTGCTCTCTCTCTCTCTCTCTCTCTCTCTCTCTCATAAATAGATACATTCATTTTTATCGCACATTGCGTATCCATTACTTCTCAAAAAACACCGGGTATCCGCACCACGCGGGTATGCCGGTTTTTTTATTTGCCGGCGGGTTTACGCACGAGGAGATTGTTCATGAAGAAGTATAGTATCGGCATTGCCGCCCTGGCCCTGGCAATAGGCGTAATGGCAACAGGCTGCGGCTCCAGCGACAGCGGCGGCACGGGGACCGTAAAGTACACATATAGCGGTATAGCAAGCGGCGTTATCTACACCCTGGATATTACCGGCGGCAACTATGTGTTGACTGTCAGCGGAACCAACGGGGGTACCCAGACAGGTACGGTCGTATCCACCGCCGATGGGACCATTACCTTAGATCCCTCAAATACGGATGGCGGACAAGTTACCATAACCATTGCTGGCGGGGGAATAACCGGCATAACGGTAGACGGCGGCATTGTGTTTAACAATGGAGGCACCGCGGCCCCGCCGGCAACAATAACGTCCGTCGGCATAGTCGTAAGCAACGAGCAGATATACGGCCCGGATGACGAATCGGCATACACCGGCAGCGGCGGCGACGTATACCTCATATCGTATGACCCCAACTATCCCAGCACCATCGAAAACCATCCCGATCCGGTCGGCGAGATTACCGGCGGTAAACTGAGCCTGGCCTTGCCCCTCCCCATCGATGATGATTGTCTCTGGAACAAGGACAACATCTGGGCAACAGAGATTACCTTTTCCCCTAGTACGTTAAAAGCGAATATGTTTAACCTGGACATTGAGGACGATGAAGCGGAATACGAGATCATCTACGGAAAGTATACCGAAACCGGCGGGGAACAAATCCTCTACGCGTATTTCTCCGAAAAAGGGACCGTAAAGGGCAGTTACACTCAAACTGAAACCTGGAATGACGGCAGCACTAACTTCACCTACACCACTAAAAACAACTACAACATCAGCGGGGAAAAGGGCTGGAACAAAGTCCGCGCCACCTTCCAGTACGCCGAAACCTCCACAACCGCTACCGTTACCCTAAACTTTACCACGGCTCCGGCCAGCCTCAGCGGCTACACGTGGTTTCTGAGCAACGGTGGTGAGGAAGACGGCGAATGAACCTCTTATAGGGGGGTAGCCGGAGACTTGTGAAGCAAGGCTCCGGCGTAGGGGGGCCGGAAACTCAGGTCCTTATACGCAAGGGCAGTGGGGAAACAGGCCCCCCTTTTTGAGAAACTTTCTATCTTATTGTTTTTTTCCGTGCTGTCGTGGTACTATGCTTGATAAGAGAGGAATAGTATGGCCGATAAACGCAGTCCCGGAAAACGCATCGTTGAATTATGCAAAACCTACTCCATTGACCGGCAGACTCTGGCGGAGCGCAGCGACCTTGATCCTGAGTTGATACGGCGCATAGAAGAGGAGGACCTGATTCCTGACCTCGCGCCGCTGATAAAGATATCCCGCGCCCTGGGGGTCAGGCTTGGAACCCTCATGGATGATCAGGAACAGCTTGGTCCGGTGATTACCCGCGCGGGAACCGCCGGCGCCAGGCCCCGTTTTATTACCGGGCTTCCCTCTGGTTCTCCGGGCCATGACCACCAGGGCCTGAGTTTTAAGTCCCTTGCCGCCGACAAGGGGGGCCGCCACATGGAGCCTTTCATTGTGGATATAGAAAGCGACGCCGAACAGGAAAAATCCAGCCATGAGGGCGAAGAATTCATCTATGTGCTTTCCGGGAGGCTCTCTATTGAATATGGAATGGAAAGCTACGAACTCGAACCGGGCGATTCGGTGTACTATGATTCTATAGTTCCCCACCGGGTGCTTGCCGCCGGGGCAAAACCCGCGCGGATTGTGGCGGTTATCTATTCTCCCGCATGATACAGGAAAATCCAATGCAGCAAAACAATATACCATACCTTGAAAAAACCCTGGGGGCTGTTCTGCGGGAACGGGCCCTGACCCAGGGGGACCGGGATTTTATCGTATACGCGGACAGGAATCTGCGTTTTACCTATGCCGAATTTGACCGGCGGGTGGACGAGCTTGCCAGGGGGCTTCTTGCCATGGGTCTTAAAAAGGGAGACAACCTGGGTATATGGGCGACCAATGTGCCTGACTGGAACACCATGCTTTTTGCCTGTGCCAGGGCGGGGCTGGTCTTTGTTACTGTCAATACGGGCTATAAACTCCACGAGCTTGAATACCTCATGCAGCAGTCGGACCTGGCGTCCCTGTGTATTGTTGACGGGTTCAGGGATTCGGACTATGTGGCCATGGTAAACGATCTGGTTCCCGAACTGAAAACGACCCCCAGGGGTCATCTCCGTTCGGAAAAATTCCCCTGTCTGAAAAGCATTATCTATATCGGTCCCCAGAAGCACCGGGGTATGTACAGCCTGAGCGAGGTTCTGCTTCTTGGGCAGCATACCGGCGGTGATGAGCTTAAAAGCATAGAGGAGTCCCTGCGGCCTGATGATGTGGTGAATATGCAGTACACTTCGGGGACCACGGGTTTTCCCAAGGGGGTTATGCTTACCCACCGTAATATCCTCAACAACGGCCTCGGCATAGGGGACAACCAGAGGCTTACCAGCAGGGACATTGTCTGCCTGCCGGTGCCTTTGTTTCACTGTTTTGGCCTGGTGCTGGGCATGATGGCGGTTCTTACCCACGGTACCGCCGCCGCCCTGCTGGAATGGTTTGACCCCCTGCTTGTGCTGGCCACCATACAGAAGGAAAAATGCACCGCGGTCTACGGGGTGCCCACCATGTTTATCGCCGAACTCAACCATCCCATGTTCAAGATGTTTGATCTTTCGAGCCTTCGTACCGGCATCATGGCCGGGTCTCCCTGTCCCATAGAAACCATGAGGCAGGTCATAGACCAGATGCACATGACAGAGGTAACCATCTGTTACGGCCTTACCGAGTCCTCGCCGGTGATGACCCAGACAAGGTACGACGATACCCTGGAGGTCAAGGTAGAAACCGTGGGCCGGGAACTGCCCGGCGTTGAGGTAAGCATCAGGGACAGCGAAACCGGGGAAGAATGTCCTGACGGGGTCCGCGGCGAGTTTTGCTGCCGGGGCTATAATGTTATGAAAGGCTACTACAAGATGAACGAGGCCACGGCCCAGTGCATAGACCGCTCCGGCTGGCTTCATTCGGGAGACCTGGGGGTAAAAGACAGGGACGGCAATTTCAGGGTAACTGGCCGTATCAAGGACATGATTATCCGGGGCGGTGAAAATATCTACCCCAAGGAAATAGAGGACTATCTTTACACCATGCCGGGCATCAAGGATGTGCAGGTTGTGGGCATAGCCAGCGAAAAATACGGTGAAGAAGTTGGGGCCTTTATCATACTCCAGAAAGACACTGCTGTGGGCGAGGAGGACGTGCGGGACTACTGCCGGGGACAGATAAGCCGGTTCAAAATACCCAAATATGTCTTTTTTGTGGATTCATTCCCCCTTACGTCATCGGGAAAAATTCAAAAATACCTGCTCCGCGATCTGGGGGCCAAAAAAGCACAGGAGACGGCAACATGACCAGGGTGCGGCTTTTTTATGTCGCTTTTTTTGCCCTGTTCGCCATTGCTCCCGCGGCGGCGTATATTGACCCCGGCACGGGGAGCATGCTCTTTTCGTTTATCACCGGCATAGCGGTAACGCTCTTTTTCTTCTGCAAAAATTTCATCATAAAAATCAGGACAGGCGGGCTTTTTGGCAAAGCCGCGGTCAAACAGGGCAGCCGTCATTCCCTGGTAATCTACTCAGAGGGCAGGCAGTACTGGAACGTGTTCAGTCCGGTGATGGAAGAACTTTCCCGGCGGCGTCTGCCCTGCGTGTATTACAGCTCGGACGAGGGTGATCCGGGGCTTGGGTTTGATTCTCCCCATGTAAAGGCCGAATTTATAGGCCGGGGCAATACCGCCTACCGCTTCCTTAATTTTCTTGACGCGGAACTCTGCCTGATGACCACCCCGGGCCTCGACGTGCTGCAGCTAAAGCGTTCTCCCGGCGTAGGCCGTTATGTGCATATACTCCATTCCACCGTGGACGCGGGACTGTATAAACTTTTTAGTTTTGATTATTTTGACGCCATGCTCCTTACCGGCCCCGTCCAGATTGAAGGAATCAGGGAGCTTGAACGCAAGCGGGGAACGCCGGAAAAGGAACTCATTGTCTCAGGCTGTACCTACCTTGATGTCCTGGCTTCCCGCGCCGCGTCCCTGCCGCCAAAGGGGCCCGAAAAAACCGTCCTCGTCGCCCCGTCCTGGGGTCCCAACGGCATCTTCTCCCGTTTTGGCCTAACGCTCCTCGAACCCCTGGCGCGGTCGTCGTACCGGGTGATTATACGGCCCCATCCCCAGAGCCTGATTTCCGAAGCGGCCCTGGTGCATACCCTTAAAGAAGCCCTTGCCTCCCATCCCAATGTTGAATGGAATACGGACGCGGAAAATATCGCGGCCCTTGCCCGCTCGGACATACTGATTTCGGATTTTTCGGGCGTTATTTTTGATTTTGCGTTTCTTTTCGGGAGGCCTGTTTTTTGCCCTGAATTTGAATTTGACGCCCGCGCCTATGAAGCCGCCGACCTTGACGGGGGCTCCTGGGCTCTCGGGGCAATCAGGGAACTCAGCCTGCCCCTGGAAGCGCCGTTTGCGGATATTGAGGCGGTCCTTGACCGCGCCTTTGCCCGGCAGGACATACGCGAAACCGTAAAGCGCCTCAGGGACAGTGCCTGTCAGTACTCAGGCGAGGCCGGCAGGAGGTCCGCCGACGCGATCTGCTCGATGCTGTAAGTACGCTGAAAGAGGAGGAGACCATGTTTCGTTCTTCAATTGCCTCGGTATTGCTATTTTTCGCCTGCTTTGTTCCGGGGGTACAGGCGCAGCAAGCCCCGCAGGACATGACCATAATTGGCAGGATACCCAGCGCCGGCAGCGCCAGGCTGTACCGGATACAGGTCGGCGCCTTTAGGCGCACACAGAACGCGGAGCAGGTACACGCGGCGCTTACCCGGCTTTCGCTTAATTCCGCATACGAACAATACCTTGACTTTACCCGGGTCATCATCGGGGGAATCGCCGCCGGGGACATTCCCCTGTATCTGGAACGGGTACGGAGCGCCGGTTTTACCGAAGTGATAATCAGGGAGGATTCCGCGCCAGCGGCGGCCCTTCCGTCGGCGGCCTTGCCGTCGGCAGCCCTGTTGCCGGTCAATACGGCGGCGCTTCCCCCTCAGGCCGCACGTGAAATCGGGTACCGTATACTCAAAACCGGGGAAACCAAAAGTATCGCGGACCTGGCCGCCGGGCATCGCGTTGAATCCTGGTCAAGCAGTACGCCGTCAACGATTTCGGCAGATGCCGGCGGCACTGTAACCGGCCTTGGCATAGGCAGCGGTTTTGTAAAAATAAACGAGACCGAATACATATCCATAGTGGTCGTTCCGGCGGAAAATTTTTATGTTGTTCCCGACTCGCAGATAACGGTATTGCCGTCCGGCAGCAGGACAGGCTCATACACAACAGACAGCTTAACCGAATACCGGACCGAGCCCACATTCCGGCTGGCGTACAGATTCAACAACCGGGGGGAACACAGGGGCGCCAGCGGTTCCAATGGGGGCATTGATATTCTTGGCCGGGGCGCGGATTACCGGTGGCTTTGGACCAGCTATGAACAGGGCGGCTGGTTTTATGATTTGAACGGCGTTCAGCGCAGCATGGTAAACGGATACCAGAAGGATGAACGCAACGGCGTAGAACTGACGGTCAGACCCGAATTTGTCTACGACGAGGGCGTCGCGTATCTACAGATACGGCACCTTCTCCACAATACCACGAATGCCGTGGTACGCGGCCAGCGGTTCGGCGCGTCAGCGGATGTGATGATCAATGAAAATGACCACGCGCCCCTTGTTCATACCAGCTACGGGGCGTATATGGCCGATTCGCGGACACGCCCGACGCTTGAACTGATGTTTATAGGCGAATCAGGCCGTGGCATAAGCCCTGTTGATACCCTGTGGCTTGGCGAATGGGGTTCGGGAACGCATTTGAGCTATATTTACCGCGACCAAAGGGCAAACATAAGCGGAGAGGACAGCGCCATAGGGTTTTCCTATCAAAATATTGATCTTGGGGCAAACGAGACAAAGGAGTTTATCATCCGGTTTACCCTTGCCCAGACCGAAAACTAGGGAAGCGATGATTAGCGTCAAGTTAATCATCGTTGCCCTAGACCGCGTTTAATTTTTAAATTTGAAAAAATTCCCGCCGCAGGGCTTGACTATTTTTCTGGTATTATAATATTATTCACATAGGATTTATAGGAATAAAATTCACCATTAAGGAGTTTTGTATGAAAAAGTTGGGAAGTATCGCGGTCCTGCTGCTTGTCGCGGCAAGTTTCGGCTTTGCCGCGCCCAGGCGGGACGCGGGCGGAAACCGGGTTATCAAGGTAGGAACCGAAGGGGCCTATCCTCCGTATAACTATGTAACCGAAGCGGGCGAGGCCGACGGCTATGATGTGGCTGTGGTCCGGGCCGTGGATGAGCTTATTCCTGAACTGGAATTTGAATTTATCCCCACCGCCTGGGACGGAATTTTTGTGGCCCTGGAAGGAGGCGCCTTTAACCTTATCGCCAGCGATCTTGCCTGGCGGCCCGAACGGGAAGAAAAGTACTACCTCTCCACGGTGCCCTATCTTTGGGGCGGCACCCAGATAGTGTATAAGGCGGGGCGGCGGGACATTCGTTCCCTGACCGACCTTAACGGCAAAAAAGTCGCCGCCGGCGTGGGAACCAATACCACCACCGAACTTGAGCAGTACATTGCGCGGACCGGCGCGCGAATCGAAATCGTTTACACCGACGGAAACATCGTCAACGCCTTAACCGAAATCGAAACCGGCAGGGTTGACGCTACCCTGAGCAGTATTATTACCACCCAGTTGACCGCTGATTCCCTGGGGTATAAAATCGAAGGCATTACAGCTTCGGAACTTCCGACAAATTCCATACATCTGCTCTTTCCCAAGACAGAGGAAGGCAGACAACTGCGGGACCGTATTGACGGGGCGCTTAAAACCCTGCTCGATAACGGTACGCTCGCGGCATTGTCAAAAGAATATTTTTTCGGCAGGGATTATTCGACCAGGGAGGCCCTTGAGGCCAACCGCTAAAGGTTTTACAGGCGGCGCCCAGGCGCGGGTTTAAGGAGGCGGCGGTATGGGAAAAATTTTTGATCCTGTCTTTATGATGGGATCGGTCCCGGAAATCCTCACCGCCCTTCCGGTAACCCTTTTGCTCGCCTTTATATCCGCTGTCTTTGGCTTTATCATAGCCCTGGCAGTGGGCCTGATACGCTATTTCAATATAAAGATTCTTACGCCAATCTGCAAGGTTTATGTATCGTACATCAGGGGAACCCCCATGCTGGTACAGATTATGCTGGCCTATTTTGGCATACCGCTTTTTCTCAGGGCCCTTAACGCCTATCTGGGGACCGCTTTTAACGTGAACGGTGTCCCCCGCATGGTATTTGCCGTAACGGCCCTTGCGTTTAACGCCGGGGCCTATATGTCGGAGACTATACGGAGTTCGCTGCTTGCCGTGGATGTGGGGCAGCTTGAGGCGGCCTACAGCGTCAACATGACCGTATGGCAGGCCCTGCGGCGCATAGTGGTTCCCCAGGCTTTTACCATAGCCATTCCGCCTTTGGCAAATACCCTGGTGTCCCTTATTAAAGAAACCTCGCTGGTGTTTACCATTTCGATCATTGATCTTATGGCCAGGGCAAAGATAATAGGCGCCCGGGGCTACCGTTTTTTTGAGATATATGTGGTGGTTTCGGTTTTGTACTGGATTATCTGTACTCTTGTTTCGCGCCTCCTTGCGGGACTGGAAAAAGCAAGCCGGCGCTACGAGAGGACGATGACCGCATGATGGTACATCTTGAAGGTATACACAAGTCATTCGGCGCAAATCAGGTGCTGAGGGGAATAGACCTCTCGGTGGAACAGGGCGAGATAGTTTCGATTATAGGGCCATCAGGGGGCGGCAAGACCACCCTCCTCCGCACGGTAAACTGGCTCGAAAAACCTGATTCCGGTTCCGTTACCGTAGACGGACAGACCGCCTCCGCCGCTTCGGCGTCCGGGGCGGCTGTACACGCCCTGCGTTCAAAGTCCTCGATGGTGTTTCAGCATTACAATCTTTTCAGAAACAAGACAGCCCTCCAGAATGTGACGGAGAGCCTCGTTGTGGTAAAAAAACTGTCCCCTTCCGAAGCCGGTGACAGGGGCAGGGAAATCCTTGACCGGGTAGGTATGCTGGACAAGGCCGGCGAATACCCCGCCCGTCTTTCCGGGGGCCAGCAGCAGCGGGTGGGCATAGCGCGGGCACTGGCCGTAGACCCCAGGGTCATGCTTTTTGACGAGCCGACGAGCGCCCTGGACCCCGAATGGGTTTCGGAAGTTCTCGATGTTATTACCGGCATAGCCCGGCAGGGCATGACCATGATACTTGTTTCCCACGAAATGCGTTTTGTAAACGATGTCGCCACACGGGTTCTGCTCCTTGACAATGGCCGCGTCATTGAGGACGGCAGTCCCGCCGAAATTTTTAATCATCCCCGCGAAGAAAGAACCAGGCAGTTTTTGCTTAAAACCAAAGATTTTTTGAGCCCCGCGGAGGCCATATAAGGAAGCGCCCATGTCAAAACTTTTTTACCCTGATTTTTTTAACGATGTATTCGGGCCGGTCATGCAGCCCGGTTCCTCAGGGAGTTTCGCCGGAACGAGCCGCGTTGCGCGGGCCGCATCCTACAGCATAACGAGCGGCCTTAAAAGGGCCAAAATACGCTTTAACCCCGGCGACAGAAAAAATTTTCGCAAACTGGGGAACATGATGGAGGACCGGGGTTATCTTGGCGGGCTCCAGGATTTCGCCACTGATGACGAAAGGCTCTTTAGGGCCCACGAGCTTGCCCGCGAAAAAGGCATCTCCTATGAATTCGGCGTTCTGGACGAAGAGAACGGGTATCCTGATTCGGTTCAGTTTGACCTTGAAGGCCGCTCCGGAGAGAGGGGAAGTTTTACCGGCGCTTCCATAGGCGGCGGCATGATCACAAGCTACGAAATCAACGGCTTTCCTTTGCGGTGGCAGGCCGACACCCACGCCCTGCTCCTCCGCCGCCCGGAGCGTTATGCGGCGCCGCTTGAACAATTCCTTGCCGCCCATGCCAATACGCTTGTCGAAAAAAAAGAATGTACGGGCAAAAAAAACGAAAAAGCCCTTTTTGTTGAATTTTCCGCCCCCCTGTCCGGTGAGGCGCTCTCGGCCTTTTTTGCCCCCGATGACTGCCGTATCTTTCCCGCCCTGCTTCCTGTGGTGAGTTTTTCGGGCAGGAAGGAACAGCTTTTTAAGACCGTTGATGAATGGATAGCCTTTGCGGACAAGGAGGGCATCTCCTTTGCGGATGCCGCGATACGCTATGAGCAGAATTTTTCGCTCTGGAGCGAAAAAGAGATATGGGATTATTTTGAATATATACGGGGCATACTTGATTACCAGATTCATGCCCTGGAAACATTAGGCTATGACAAGGTTCCCGACACGCCACTTCTTCCGGTTTACGGCCGCCTCTGGAACAAATACAAGACAGGGGGAAAGGTTCTGCAGGACCCCCTCGCGTCGAGAATCATGGATTACGCCTTTTCGGTAAACGCGAAGATTCCCGGCGTAAAAATAGTTCCCGGCCCCATGGGAACAGGCGGGGGCTATCTTTTTTCGGCCCTCGAAGCTGTGCGGGAGGCCCGGGGTTTCAGCAGGGAAAAGCAGCTCGAAGGTCTTGCCGTGGCGGCGGGCCTCGGCGCCATAGCCTTTACCCATGCCCGCGCCTCAGGCGTCTCCGGCTGTGTCGGCGAGTCGGGCGTCTGCTGCGCAATGGCCTCAGGGGCCATTGCGTGGATGGCCGGAGCTACGGGAGCCCAGGTCCAGAACGCCGCGTCAATGGCCCTCCAGGCAAACATAGGGATACCCTGCGACCCCATACCCGGCGGTCTTGAGTTCCCCTGCCTTACCCGTACTGTACGCGCCGCCATCTCCGCCCCCCTGTACGCCGATATGGCCCTCTCCGGCATTGATTCGCTCATACCTAATCACGAAATGCTCTACGCCATAGAACAAAACAGAAGGCAGTACCCCCAGGCTGTCTGCGGTGCCGACTGCGGTGTCAACTGTACCCCCACCGCGGACCGCTGTCAGAAATTCCTCGCCGATGATATTATGGAGGGCAAGATCAGGTACGAGGCGGTGTAAGGCATACAGTGGATTATGAGCTGAAACAGGATATTGAAACCGAAACCCCGGCGGCAAGGCGCGCCCTGATTATCAATCTGAGCTGGCCGGCTCTCGCGGAGAGTATTCTCGTTTCGCTTGTTTCCATGGTGGACATGATGATGGTGGCGTCTCTTGGGTCATTCGCCATAGGGGCCGTGGGCCTCGTAACCCAGCCGCGCTTTGTGATGCTCGCTTCGTTTCAGGCATTGAGTGTAGGCGCTACCGCCATGGTGTCACGCTTTAAGGGAGCCCGGGACCGGGAAAACGGCAATATGGTGCTGAACCAGGCCCTGGTCATAACGGTGGGCATAACCGCCGTATTGTTTTTGGCCATGTTCTTCGGCGGCGAAACCCTGGTGCGTTTTCTTGCGGGAAAAAACATAGCCGAAAAAACCATACAGGAAGCCCTTTCGTACCTTCGCGTACAGGTTTACGGTTTTCCCTCGCTTTCCCTTACCTTTACCATAAACGCCGTGCTGCGCGGCGTGGGCAATACCAGGGCCGCTTTTTACAATAACGCCGTTTCAAATCTGGTCAACATTTTTTTTAACTACTGCCTTATAGGCGGCAGGCTGGGGTTTCCGGCCCTGGGCGTAACCGGAGCTTCCATAGCCACGGTCATAGGCCAGTGCGCGGCTCTGGGCATGGCACTGTGGAAGGTTTTGGACGGCAGGGAATTTGTACGCATTGAATTCAAGAAACTGTTCAGCATAGATATACCGATGATAGGCCGTATACTCAACATAGGAATCCCCGCCCTGGCCGAACAGTTTGTTATGCGCATCGGCATTATGCTTTTCACCATAATAGTAACGTCCCTGGGGGATCATGCCTACTCAGCCCACATGATAGCCATGAACATACAGCAGCTTTCCTTTACCACCGGCATGGCCTTTGGCGCCGCCGCTACTACCCTGGTAGGCCAATGCCTTGGGCGTATACGCGCCGACCTGGCGAAACTGTATGTCAGGATGACCCAGAACCTGAGCTATATTGTTTCGATCCTTGTCGCCCTGACGCTCTTTTTCGGCGGCGAACTTATCGCCTCCCTTTATTCGGACGATGCGGAGCTGATTCATCTTGCGGCAACTATGCTGAAAATCATCGCCGTGGTGAATCCCATATCCAACGCCCGCTTCGTCTATGTCGCCGCCCTCAGGGGCGCCGGGGATTCCCGCTTTGCCGTGCTTATTTCCTTTGTGGGCGTAGTCCTGGTGCGGCCCCTTATGAGCCTTGCCCTTGTCCTCCCCAATCTGCCTTTCAGGATGGGACTTGCCGGCGTGTGGATAGCCCTGAGCTCGGACGGCGTGGTCTGTTATATTCTTTCGCGTTTCCGTTTCAGGCAGGGAAAGTGGGCGGCCATAAAGGTATGATAAAGCCCGGCGAACAAGGAAAAACCACCGACCACACTGACAGGAAGAAGGGGGCCTGTTTCCTCACCGCCGTTACGAATAACGGCTTGAGCTTCCGGCCCCCCTACGGCGCAAACACGGTTTGCGCCTACCCCCCCAGCAGAATACCCGCTTGCGCCCCGAGCGGACAGCTACGGTTTTCAGGCGCCAATAAGGGCTTTGACAATATACGCTATAGCAATACCTAAATAGTTGCCGGCCATAGCGCCGATAAGCCCCATTAAAATACCGGCGCCTATCAGATTCTTCCAGCCGCCGCCTGCGGCAACCAGGGCCGAGGTGGTTCCGTCCGCAATAGCACCGACTATTGAAATAACCATATATTCAT
>JAIRXO010000024.1 GCA_031268255.1 Spirochaetaceae bacterium | reverse complement strand
CAAGTATGAAACAAGCCTCCTGTCAGGAGGCGGAACAGGCCCAAGCGGTCTGATTTCGGCTAGGTTTTGTTTTGAGGAACCCGCCCCCTTTCGGCTAGATTAATTTTGAGGCAATTCGAGCCCTTGCGCCTGTCCCTCAGGGAGTATATTATTGAAGGCGGTTTCAAAATGAACGAATTGAAACCGTCTCGGTGGTTTTGGAAAAGGGGACTAAATACTATGAGAATTACGACCCGGGGCCGTTACGCCCTGAGAGCGATTCTGGCCATGGTCAGCCTGGGAAGTGACGGATCCCCGGTATCCATCAGCAGCCTGTCCGAGCGGGAGGAAATTTCGCCGGTTTTCCTTGAGCAGATTTTTTTCAGGCTGCGCAAGGCCGGGATAGTCAGCTCGGTCCGCGGTCCGGGCGGGGGCTTTTGTCTGGCCCGGCCCCTGAGCGATCTGACCATCAAAAATATCCTTGACGCGGCTGGAGAAAATCTGGCATGTACTTTCTGCAAAAAGAGCGCGCCCGATTGTCCGCGAAAATCGTACTGCCTTTCCCACCCCATACTTGTTGAAGTATCAAACCTCGTTAATAACTACCTGGGAACAGTTACCCTGGAATCAGTACTCGAAAACCAGAATATCCTCGACGAAGTCCAGACAACGGTTCAGGTATAGGATGAGCGCCAGAGGACAGGAACAAAGGGCCTACCGGAAACTGGTAGGCGTACTCCGTAAAAGACACGGAAGGGCCACTGCCGCCGATCTTACGGCGGAAACCGCCCTTCCTCTGGAAACGGTCCGGGAACTTGCCAACGCCGCCGCCGATGAATTCTCAGGCAGGCTCGAAGTTACCCAGTCAGGGGAAATTCTCTATTCATTCCCAAAAGGATTTACCAGCAGGTACCGGGGTTTCGCTGTTACGGCGCGCCGGGCGGGGAGAAAATGCGCGCTGGCCCTCATGTCGGCGGGAACCTGGCTCTTTAAGGTGTGGATCATGGTCATGCTGATAGGGTATTTTACCCTCTTTGTGGCCCTGGCTTTCGTTTCACTTTTTATTTCCGTAAGCGCGTCACGGTCAAACCGTTCTTCGGGCAGGGACAGGCGCGGCGTTCAGCTTGATTTTTCGATAGTTACCCTGCTCATGCGAATGTGGTTTTATTCGGAACTCGCCGGCGGTCCCTCCCGCTATGGCCGGGGCTACCGGGGCGGGGCGTACCAGGGGAACCGTTCTTCCGTGGGGAAGAAGCCGGTCTATCAGGCGGTTTTTTCCTTTGTATTCGGCGACGGCGATCCCAACGCCGGATGGACGGAAACGGAAAAAAAGGCGGTCATAGCCTATATACAGGCCCACCGGGGGGTCATTACCCTGGGTGAATTTATGATACTCACCGGAAAAAACCCGTCCGACGCCCAGAGGGACATAAGCGCCTACTGCGTTGAATTTTCGGGGAGCCCTGAGGTAAGCGCCGAAGGAACCCTGGTATTCCGCTTTGACAAACTCCTGCCGCGGAGCAGCGGCGGCCAGGCTTCCGCGTTATCACCGCCGCCTAAGACTTTAAGAATCTTCTCGTCAAACCCGAAAAAAACAAACGGCCTGTTTGCCGTAATAAACGGGATTAACCTTGTCTTTGGAAGTTATTTTCTTTTTAAGTCCCTTACCGTGGGAATCTTATACAGCCAGGCCCAGGCCGCGGCACAGGGTCTTTACGGCATGACCTTCGCGCTTTTTGAACACGTTGCGGCCAATCCCCTGCCCCTTATCGGCGCCGGTCTCGGCCTGGCGCCCATAGCCTTCTCGTTTTTTTTCTGGATCATTCCCCTTCTGAGGTCCCTTTACAACAGGAAAGAGAACAAAAAAATTCAATTTGAAAACCAGAGGAAAGAAGCCTACCGCCTGATCTGGGAACATCCCGATGCGGTGAGGGAACACGACATCAAGACCGGTTCCGGCGAAAACGAAAAAAGCCGCGACCGTATTATCAAGGAGCTGGGCGCCTATTCGGGAGTTGACGTAAGCATCAATGAGCGCGGAGAAACCTGCTACACTTTTACCGAACTCAGGCGTGAAAAAGAAGCCGCCGGACAGTACCGCGCGGACATAAAGAACGCCGAACTGGGCGACACTGTTTTTGACAGCGGCTTCTGATGCCTGACCGCGCTTTAATGCGTATGGGCCGTCTTTAATTGGCGCGTCTTTAATAGAGAAACCTGTCGGCCTCTTTTAACACGGTCTCAAAGGCGCCGAAGCTGGTGCGCGTCTCAGGCAGGGAGTCGAGGAAAATCCGGCCATAACGCTTGTGGAGAAGCCTGCCGTCAAGCACGGCCACAATGCCGTGGTCGGAAGAACGGCGCATCAGTCTCCCGAAACCCTGCTTGAATTTCATCACTGCCTCGGGAAGGGAAAGTTCCATAAACGGATTGAACCCCTGCTTCTCCAGTGCTTCGGAGCGGGCCTCAAAAACCGGATCGCTGGGGCTTCTGAAGGGAAGCCGGCAGAGTATCACCAGGCGCAGGGTGTCTCCCGGCGCGTCAACGCCCTCCCAAAACGAATCGGTGGCGAAAAGAACGCTGGATTCATCATCAAGAAAGCGGGACAGAAGGCGGCTCCGGTCGTCATCGCCCTGTTTAAGGCAGTGTATGCCCTGTTTTTCGAGCGATTCCGATGAGGCCGCATAGGCGCTGCGCAGGGCCTCATAGGAGGTAAAAAGTACCAGAGCCGAACCGCCTGAAATTTCGATGAGTTTTCCTACGGCCCTGTCCACAAAGTCCCGGTAAAGACTCTGGTCGGGCAGGGGGCTGTCCTGGGGGACCGCGAGGAGTACTGATTTCCGGTACGGGAACGGAGAGGGAAATTCCCCCTGGAACATGAGCCTGTCCCCGTCATGGGAAAAGCCGGTACGGTTCATCCAGTACGCGAATGACGCGCCGCCGCTTCCCGCTATGGTCAATGTCGCCGAGACGCAGATCACTGTCTTGTTGGGCTTGAAAAGGGCATCGGAAAGTTCCTGGGCGACATCGAGGGGAGTAACCGTAAACCGTACCCAGTCCTCCCGGCCCCTTCCCTTCTGGCACTCAAGCCACATGACCTGGTCAGGGTGTTCCTGATATTCAAGAAAAAGGGAAGCGGTAAGCCCTATGGCCTCAAGGCGGCGCAAAATACCTTTTAACTCCCACACGGAACCTTCGTCCCTGTCTTTCTGGGGAACGCCTTCAAGAATATCCCCGGCGGTCCTGGCCAGGGCGTCAACGGTTTTTTTGAGGTCCCCGATGCGGGGCAAAAGGGACAGCGCGGCAATCTCCCTCCTCTGGGGCGTAAGGCGAAAAACACCTTCCTCCCGGCAAAGCTCCAGGGCAGCCTCGTCAAGGTCGTCTGTATGGGAACGGAGTTTTTGTATGAGATCGGCGCTTTTGTCAAGTTTGTCCCGGTTTTCGCTTAACGCCGCGATACGAACCAGGAGGCCGGCAATCTGGGCGCCTTTTTTCCGGTAGAGCCGCCCGGTAAGGCGGTATATGCCCAGGCGGCTGAATTCCTTTGAGAAGAAAGACGTAGCCGCGCCTTCGGCGGTATGGGCCTCGTCAATGATGACCCGCCTGTAGGGAGGAAGAACCGCCGTATTGTCATAGCCGGCGCCTTCATGCCTGGCCGCCAGGTCCGCGAAAAGGAGATGGTGGTTTACAACGAGAATACGGGCATCGGCGGTTTCCCTTCTCAGGGCCATAAAGAAACAGCTTTCACGCCGGGGACAGCGCATGCCCAGGCAGAGATCCCCTTCGGAACAGACTCTGGACCAGACCGCGTCACGGGGCATAAAGGAAAGATCGGAACGGCTTCCTGTTCCGGTAGTATCGGCCCAGGCGGCAATCGCCCCGAGTTCATCAAATTCCCCTTCATCAAAACCCAGGGAAGGAATCATCACCTCGGCAAGCGCGTCCTGAAGCCGCCGCAGACAAAGATAATTGGCCCTGCCCTTGACAAGGACGGCTTTGACCTTTTTGTCCATAGTCGAACTGACCAGGGGAATATCCTTGTGGTAAAGCTGTTCCTGAAGATTTATCGTAGCCGTGGAAATCACAATGCGTTCATTGTTGGCCAGGGCGAAACTCAGCGCGGGAATCAGGTAGGCAAAGGACTTTCCCACACCGGTCCCCGCCTCGGCCGCGGCAAGGGCATCCTCGTTAAAGGCCCGGACAATAAGCCGCATAAGGTCAAGCTGGCTCGGCCTTGTTTCGTAGGATCTAAGGCGCCCGGCGACAGAACCGCCGTTTTCAAGGGCCGCCGTCATGGCGTCAGGATCAAGAAAAACCCTGGGCCTTTTACGCAGCGCCTCGGCAATAACATACACCCTGCTGACCGTGTTATCCACGATATAGGCGCCCATGCCGTCCCCGGCGGCCCTGGACGCGATGATGAGGTCGTTATCACTTGGAGTCAGAAAACCCGAAGGGTGATTGTGGATGAATACATCGGGGGAGCCTTCCCCGATACGGTCAAACAGGGCGGGAACAGAATTTTCGTTCCCCCGGGCAACCGCCTCCAGACGGACAACCTTTCCCTGCTCGTCAAGAGAACCAAAGGCAAAGACCTCGTTCCCGCCCGCATCATCAATTTCCGCCCTGAGGCAGCGCATCGCTTCTTCTGAAACACGCTCTTCCGCCAGCATACAGGCCCAGAGAATACTACGGTTTCTTTATTTTTCCAAGGTCAGCAAGAGGCCGCCCATTCAGACCTCCGGGGCACGGACCGGTCAGGCGGCCCCGGAACCTGTCAAAAGCCCCGATGAGGCGGATTCAAACTATCAGATTTTGGAACCTACAGGGTGAAAAACTGCAAGAGCCAATTTCAAAACTAACCGGGTTTTGAAATTGGCCCGCTTTTTTAAATTATTTTTACTTTATT
>JAIRXO010000008.1 GCA_031268255.1 Spirochaetaceae bacterium | reverse complement strand
AAACACATGGAAGCGGACCTTTTGTTGGGAGGAACAGCGTTCATAAGATCGTCGTCGAAAAAGACCTCCCCCTCATCGGGCTGCACAAATCCGGCGATAATCTTAAGCGTTGTTGTCTTGCCGCAACCCGAAGGTCCCAAAAGAGTGACAAATTCCCCCTCATGGATCTCAAGGGTAATACCGTCAATCACCTTTTGGTCGCCATAGGATTTATGAATATTAACCAAACGTAAGCAAGCCATACTTCCCTTCCATCGTATACAAATCAAACGAAGAGGAGTATAATAATCCGGTTTTTAAGATTTGTCAACAAAATTTTCGAAAATTGTCGATCAGTGCCAACGATTAGTAGAAAAGTCCCCTTCCTCCCACTGGTAAGGGTCCTTGATATGCTTTATATTTTAGGATGATATATGAACACAATGAAACGGACAACGACCTGCGGGGCTCTCAGGGCCGCCGATCTTGGTAAAACGGTTATACTGAACGGGTGGGTACACCGGAAGCGGGATCATGGGGGGATTTCTTTTATCAACCTCAGGGACCGGTACGGGATTTCCCAGATTGTGGTGGACGAGGACGCGTCTCCTGAGTTGGCGCATAGCAGCGGCGAGCTGCGGAACGAGTACTGCGTGGCCGTAGAGGGTACGGTCCGCCTGCGGCCTGATTCCATGATAAACCCCGGTATGCCCACTGGCGAGATAGAAGTCCTGGCGCGGAACATGGTGATTTTAAGCCGTTGCGAGACTCTTCCTTTTCAAATTGAAGAAGAATCAGGCGCTAAAGAGGAACTGCGGCTCAGTTACCGTTACCTGGACCTGAGGTCTATGGGCATGCAGCGCCGTATTAAGCTGCGGAACGATGTTGCCTTCGCGGTCAGGGAATGGATGATTGGCCGTGGCTTTTACGAAATAGAGACTCCGACTTTTATCCGCTCCACGCCCGAAGGCGCCCGGGATTATCTGGTTCCCTCAAGGCTGTATCCGGGAAAATTTTACGCCCTGCCCCAATCGCCGCAGCTTTACAAGCAGCTTCTTATGGTAGGCGGTTTTGACAAGTACTTTCAGATTGCCCGCTGTTACCGTGACGAGGACGCACGGGGGGACAGGCAGCCTGAATTTACCCAGATTGATATTGAAATGTCCTTTGTGGACCGGGACGATATTCTTTCCATGACCGAGGGGCTTTTCGCGTATGTGTTTAAAAAAACCCTTAATCAGGAATTGAATGTTCCGTTCAGGCGCCTTAGTTATGAGGACGCCCTTGAAGTGTACGGCACCGATAAACCGGATCTTCGTTTTGATATGCCCTTGCGGGATTTTGCCCCCTTTGTCGCGGACAGTTCCTTTCAGGCTTTTAAGGATGCCCTGTCCCTCGGCGAAGAGGAGAAAGCCGCCGCCGCTTCGCGGGGAATTTCCCATTCCGGCGGCGGGGTCAAGGCCCTGGTTGTTCCCGGAAAGGCCGATTATTCCCGCAAGCAGATTGAAGAGCTGGAAGCCCAGGCGAAAATTTACAAGGCCAGGGGCCTTGCCTGGATGAAGGTGGCTGAAAAAGAAGGAGCGCCGGTATTCGAAGGCGGTATTTCAAAATTTTTTGGCGACAAGGTTCACGAGATTACTTCCGGTCTTGGCGCAAGGCCCGGAGACCTTATCCTTTTTGTCGCCGATGCCAGCCGGAAAACGGCCAACATCGCCCTTGGGGCGGTCCGCGGTAAACTCGGCAGGGACCTGGGGCTCTGCGACCCGAAACGTTTTGAATTTGTCTGGATAATTGATTTTCCCCTTTTTGAATTCAACGGGGAAGAAAACCGCTGGGAAGCTGCCCATCATCTGTTTTCCTGGCCCCAGGAAAAATATCACGCGACTATGGAACAGGACCCCGGTTCGGTCAAGGGCGATCTGTACGATCTGGTACTCAACGGCTATGAATTGGCCTCGGGTTCAATCCGTATCCATGACCCTGAGCTTCAAAAGCGGGTTTTCAGGATAGCCGGATTTGATTCTGATGAAGCGGAACGGAAGTTTGGTTTTTTGACCGGTGCGTTTAAGTACGGCGCTCCGCCCCACGGGGGCATCGCGCCGGGTCTTGACCGTCTGGTAATGCTCATGGCCGGGGAGAGTTCCATAAAAGAGGTCATTGCCTTTCCGAAAAATTCCTTCGCGGTAAGTCCTATGGACGACAGCCCCGGAGAAGTTGAGCAAAAGCAGCTTGACGATCTGCATCTTTCTGTTCTCTATCCTGAGGATATGGGGTAAATGAATCTGTATCTTGATCTGCTGTGGACCTTCTTCAAACTGGGCTGCGTTACCTTTGGCGGCGGTTACGCCATGCTTCCGGTTATTGAACATGAGCTTGTAAAGCGCAAGGCATGGACGACTTCGGATGAAGTGATGGACTATTTTGCCATAGGGCAGGTTACTCCGGGCGTTATAGCGGTTAATGTTTCGACATTTATCGGTTATAAGAAGGCGGGGGTTTGGGGAGGCATACTTACTACCCTGGGTTTTATACTCCCCTCTCTGATTATCATTACCATCCTCGCGGCCTTCCTGACCAATTTCGCGGACATTCCCCTGGTCCAGCATGCCCTTGCGGGTATACGGGTGGCTGTCGGCGCGCTCATTCTGGACGCGGCGATAAAAATTTTTAAGGGCGCGGTAAAGAACCTGAAGTCCCTTGTCATCTGCGTCATTGCCTTCGGCCTCTCGGCGGTATGGCATATATCCCCGGTATGGATAGTGATTTCGGCGGGCTTGGCCGGGTTTCTGCTGTTCATGCCCAAAAAAGCGGCAAAAGGGAAAGACGGGACCGTATGATACTGCTTCTTCTTTTTGTTGAATTTTTCAAGATCGGGCTTTTTGCCATTGGCGGCGGCCTGGCAACGCTGCCCTTTCTCTACCACCTGGCGGATACATACGACTGGCTTAGTTATGAGTCCATTGCCAATATGATAGCGGTCTCGGAATCCACCCCCGGCGCTATAGGGGTCAATATGGCGACCTATACGGGCTTTCAGTGCGCCGGAATACCCGGCGGCGTTATTGCCACCCTTGGGTTGGTATGCCCTTCGATTATAGTGATTCTCATTGTGGCGCGCATCCTTAAATCGTTTAAGGAAAATCCCTTTGTCCAGTCGGTCTTTGGCGGATTCAGGCCCGCGGCTGCGGGTCTGATTGCCGCCGCTGTTTTTGGGGTTATTAAACTTACCCTGTATAACGGCGCGGCGGCGCGCTGGTACGAATTTATACGGCTCCCGGAATTGATACTCACGGTTATACTCTTCGTGCTGATACATACCCTAAAAAAACATCCCATTATCTACATCGCCCTTGCCGGAGCCGCCGGTATGGTTTTGGGATTATAATATTCCCCGTATCTCCTCTATGCCGCTTATGCCGTGGGAACCAAGCCACTGTTCCATGCCGGAGAGTATGTCCAGGGAGATGTCCGGCTTGATGAAGCTGGCCGTCCCTGTCTGCACAAGGGATGCGCCTGCCATGATGAACTGGAGGGCGTCCTCCGCGCTGGTGATGCCGCCCATGCCCATAACGGGAATGGAGACGGCATGGGAAACCTGATGGACCATGCGCAGGGCTATGGGTTTTATCGCCGGACCGGAAAGGCCGGCATAGACATTGTCAAAAACAGGCTTTCTGTTTTCCAGATCAACCTCAAGGGCAAGAAAGGTATTGACCAGGGAAACGCAGTCGGCGCCTTCTTCCTCGCAGGCCCTGGCCAGGGCGGATATATCCTCGGCGTTAGGTGATAATTTTACGGCCAGGGGATGGGAACACAGGGCCCGTACCCGGCGCGTCAGGTTACGGGCTGTTTCGGTCTTGATACCGAAGCTCATGCCGCCGTCTTTGACATTGGGGCAGGAGATATTGAGTTCCAGCATGTCAAAGGATTCAGGATCGAGCAGGGCCGTTCCTTCAAGATAGTCGTCTATGCTGTGGCCGCTGAGATTGACGATGACAGCGGTTCCCAGGCTTTGCATGAAGGGAAGTTCGTCCCTGATAAACGCCGCTACGCCGGGGTTTTCGAGGCCCACGCTGTTCATGATGCCGCTTGAACTTTCCCAGACGCGTATGCCGCTGTTACCCCGGCGGGGATGCAGGGTAAGCCCTTTGGAACACAGGCCGCCGAGTTTTTTTATGTCGAAGATTTCAGCGTATTCCCTGCCGAAGCCGCAGGTCCCGGACGCGAGGATGAGGGGATTCTTAAAGCTGATGCCGGCTACGCTTGTTTTAAGGGGGTTCATGGGCCGTAAATCTCCCCGGCGGCAAAGACAGGCCCGTCTTTGCAGACCTTTTTATTGCCGCCGGCGGTTCCCCGGCTGCACACCAGACAGGCGCCGACACCGCAGGCCATACGGCTTTCGAGGGAAAGCTCAAGCCGTACCGGAAGGCCCCGGCATTTTTCGGAGAGGGCTTTCATCATGGGCTCTGGCCCGCAGGCAAGCATACAGTCATAGTCTTCCGCTTTGACCGCACCGGTAATAAAGCCGCCGCTCTGTACGACAAGATTGTCGCATAACAAACGGTAGGATTCTTCCAGCACGGGCACGCCTGAAAAGCCGAGGAATATGTCCAGGGTAGTGGCCGCCCCGCTCAGGCGTATTGTTCTGGCGGCAAAATAAAGGGGCGCTATGCCTGCCCCGCCTCCCACAAGAGCCGTCCTGCCTGAGACTGTGGAAAAACCCCTTCCCAGGGGGCCAAGGAGCGTAAGGCTGTCTCCGGCTTTAAGCTCCGAAATAATCTTTGTGCCCCTGCCCATGACCCGGTAAAGAAACGAAACAGTATCCTCGCCTGAGTCAAAGACGCTTACGGGCCGGGAAAGAAGGGGCCCGGCATCCCAGGCCCTTATCATGTAGAACTGTCCCATCGCGGGCCGCCGCGCGGACTTTTCCCTGACCTTAAGGAGCCAGAAATCAGACGCGATGTTTTCGTTGGAAAGGACTTCAGCCATGACGGCCAGTATACCGGAAATCAGCGTCCCGGTATACGATATTGCCCCGGCATACGGTAAGAAGCACCTTGCCTGTAAGCGTTTCCCCGATAAAGGGGGAATTGGAAGATTTTGAAACAAAACCGGAAACTACCCAGCTTTGTTCCCCGTCTATGACCGCGATGTCCGCGGGGCCTCCCGGGGCGATATAGCCTGCGTCAAACCCGTAGAGCTTCGCCGGGGCAAGGCTCATTTTTTCGATGAGGGTCATAAGATCAAAATGCCCCTGATGTACCAGGCCGAGGCATACGCCAAGGGCGGTTTCAAGGCCCGTAACGCCGCTGGGCGCTTCGGTAAAGGGGAGTTTTTTTTCTTCTGAACTGTGGGGGGCGTGGTCCGTGGCGATAATGTCTATAGTCCCGTCCCGCAGCGCCCCAATGAGGGCGGCGCGGTCAGACCTGGTCCTGAAAGGCGGATTGAGTTTAGCAAGGGTTCCCTTTGCGCCTAACGCATCACCGGTAAGGGCAAGATGCTGGGGCGTTACCTCGGCGCTGACACGGGCGCCGAGTTTTTTTGCCGCCCGTATAACTTCTACCGAAAGGGCCGAACTTACATGCTGTATATGAAGTTTCGCCTCTACGGACAGGGCAATCATGCAGTCCCTGGCTATCATCGAATACTCGGAGACAGGCGGCGATCCCCTAAGACCCAGAGCCGCCGCCGCTTCCCCCGCGTTTACACCGGCGTCATATATCAGGGCCGGGTCTTCCTCATGGAGGCTGACCAGAGCGTCAAGCTCCCTGGCCGCGCGGAGGGCGTCCCTGAGGAGGCCTGAGTCCATAACGGGCATGCCGTCATCGCTGAATCCCGCCGCGCCGAGCTTCCAGAGAAGGGCAAGATCGCAGAGTTCTTTCCCCTTGAGGGAACGGGTAAGGGCGGCGACAGTATGGACATGAATGGGTGAGGCGGCGGCTTTTTCGAAAAACGCCGCCAGGATTTCGGGATTGTCAACAGGCGGCCTGGTATTGGCCATGCAGACCACGGTGGTATAGCCCCCCCTGGCCGCCGCCGCGCTGCCTGACAGGATGTCCTCTTTATAGGTTAAACCGGGATCGCGGAAATGGACATGAACATCCACGAGACCCGGAATGATGATCTTTCCTCCGGC
>JAIRXO010000292.1 GCA_031268255.1 Spirochaetaceae bacterium | reverse complement strand
AAACTCCACTTTTCCAATAAAAAGCAAGCGTTTTTATGGAGCGAGGGGGAGCCGCGTCGATGACGGGAACACAAGGCAGACCAATCCGGGAAGCGCACATTGGGGGTCTCTGGCGGCAGGGGCGAAGCCAGCCTATCCGGGAGCTTTAGACGCGAAGCGGCTAGCGGACGGATGGGCGATTCGCTTCCGCCGCCGGAAAGACAATGGTATACACGCTTCCCGGATATGGTAAGTTAGTGCTCCCCCTCCGGTGAAAAGGGCCGCCTATGTTCCCCGGGTAAGATTCCTCACCCATTTTTCCTTGTTGAGAAAATAGCGGGCCACAAAATACTTGACAATGTCGGTGAGTTTGAGGATGGCAAACATCAGTACCGGCCCGATATTGGTTGCCAGGGCGATGAAGAACGCGCCGGGTACAAAAAGCAGAGAATTAACCGAAACATCGGCGTACATGCCCATGGCGGTATCGCCGCCGGCGCGGGAAATGGCAAACTGGGCGTTGAGCAGGGCCCAAAGGGGCATATAAATGAGAATCACCGAGACCATGCCCAGGGCAATGCTCCGTGCCGCTCCGGTAAGATTCATAAAGGCTATGGGAATCATCAGAACCGAAAACCCCGCGCCCAGGACAGCAATGACAGCGCCGAATATGACAGCGCCGCCTTTAATCCATTCGGCCCGTTTTTTTGCCTCGTCGAGCCTTCCCGCACCGAGTACGCCGCCTATGACCACGGCTGTCGTTGCGTGTATGCCGTTAAAGACAAGAAAAAAGATATTGCCCAGGGTCCAGCCCGCGGCCATGCCGGCTACGGTTTCGGCGCCGCCCCTGCCGTTGTACAGGGCGGTTACTATGGTCTCGGAGCTTACCCAGGAAAGGTCCGAAGCAAAAATCATCGCTGATTTAATCAGTATGTTCTTTATAAAAGCCCATTTGACATGCAGAATTTCAGAGAAGCGGGTAAAGAATGGGGGCCGGTTTAGGCGGGTGTAGGCTATAAAAAGCGCAAGCTCAAAACAGCGCGCGATGATGGTCGAGATAGCCGCGCCCCGCACCTCAAGCCTTGGCGCGCCGAGGTTTCCGTAAATGAGCAGCCAGTTGCCGCAGGTATTGACCAGCGTCGCGGCAGCGGAAAACAAAAGGGGAATCGTGGGCTTGCCTGTTTCCCGGTATGATGTGCCTATGGCTGTGGAAAGGGCTATGGGAATGAGGGTAAACGAAATCAATCTCATGTACTGCTCGCCCTGGGCGGTGATTTCTTCCTGGGCAGCGTTGCCCATGGTCATCACGGCCATCATGGGGCCGGGGATAAGATGGCAGCATACAAAATACAGGGCGGCGAAAACAAGGCCCATGATGACCTTAAAGCGGTAGGCGTTCCTCATGCCCTCCGTATCTCCGGCGCCCTTGAACTGGGCAAGGTATATGCCCCCGGACGCGCATACCGTAGTAATGAGTACGAGAAAAATAAAATTAAGCTGGTTGGACACATTTACCGCCGCCATGCTTATATCGCCAAGGCCCGCGACCATAAAGTTGTCGATGAGCGACACAAGGCTCATAATAAGCTGCTGAAGCATAACGGGCACGGCGATAGCCATGGCTTCGCGGTAAAAATGAGCTGTTCCTATATATTTACGCAGCATAGATCAGGACGGATGGTCCATTAAACTCCTAAAAGATTCTTGAGTACAAAACCCACGCCAAAGGACAGGGCCGCGATGCTGAGGCTTATTAAGGTCATTTCGGCAAAACGGCGCTTAAAGTCAAGGTCTCTGGCAATAGACAGATAGTAATTGAAAAGAAAGATAATGCCTACCGCGACGGCCAGGGTAATGAACAGGGCATGGAGCTTTTCAGAAAGAAGAAGAAAAGGAAGAATAAGCAGCGCCACGGTGATGATATAGGCTCCTCCGGTGTAGAGGGCCGACTTAAAGGCCCGGCTGTCTCCCTCCGCCCTGCGGGCGAGGTAGTCCGAAGCGCCCATGGAAAAAGCCGCCGAAATACCCGTGATGAGGCCCGCAAGGGAAATCATCCTGGTTTCTCCCAGAGCCAGGGTAAAACCCGCGAGAGCGCCGGTAAGTTCCACAAGGGCGTCATTAAGGCCAAGCACTATGGAACCGGCGTACCGGAGCATTTCCTCGTCAAGCATGGCAAGAAGCGCCTTTTCGTGTTCGGCCTCCTCTCTGCTGAAAGAGCGCACCTCGGGGAAATCATTTACAAGGGTCATATAATGTTTTGACGCCGTACCTTCGTTCTTTTCCATGCGCTTGAGCGTAAAGGTAAGGCCCAGAATACGGGCCATAAGCACTCTCGCGACTATTTTTAAGACCGAAGCCTTTACCTTGACTCCGGTTTTTTCTTCCCAGAACAACGCGTGGTCCTTTTCCGCCCCGGCAACCGAACGGAGCACACCGGCGTTATGGGGATCCTTGCAGAGCCCGGAGAGTTTTGAGTACACATGATATTCGGTTATCTCATTGCGCTGAAGCTGCAAGGCGGCTTTCAATATCCCCGCGTCACTGATTTTCATAGAATTCAAGTATAGACTTTCCGTACTCCGGGAATCAAGGCTTCGCAAAACGAATAGAGTTGTTCGATAACTTCAGGTATCGAACAACTTCCGCTTAAAAACGGCAAAATGCGAAGCGTTTTGCAAGACTTGTGAGACAACTAACCGAGTTGTCGAACAAGTCCAATGTGCTATTGCGGCATCCTTTGTACCGTAATCCTGATGCCGCTTGAGCGGCCCTGTGTGTCAACTACCGAAATATCCCATATCCCCGGTTCAGGCGACCAGACAAAACGTTCATTGGGTTTGGTTCTTCCTATAAACTGGGCGCCGGCAAACCAGAACAGTTCTCCACCGTCCTGATCCGCGCCGGCAAGAAGCACAAGCTGATTGTAACGGTCATTGCCGGTAAGCACATAGGTAGAATTGGCAAGGGGCGAAATTATCGAAGGAGGAAAGCCCGGCGTTTCCCTGGAAGAAGGATGGTCCGGGGCGTAGGGCGGGGCTGTAAAGCGGGGGAGTCCTGCCAGGTTGAAAATTTCCATCAGGTCCGAGGGCCAGAATTCCCTGACCTCTGAACGTATATGCGGTCCTTCCCTTTCGTCGGTACGGTAGCCTGTCCTGGTGTCAATATAAATGCGCCTGTGTATGCGGCATGTGGTGATGGGCGAAACGCCGGGTATAAACCAGGTTCCGGTAAGACGGGGGCAGTCCTCGCCGGGGAGGTCTCCTGAAACAGCGCAGACATCAACCCATGCGGCGCGGCGCGGCATGGGTTTAGGCGGGAGCAGTTCCGCCTGGGGAATCCCGGCGCTGACAGCGTCTATGATGCCAAACTGGAGCGGCGTGGCGGTAAGGCGGCCTATAAAGGCGCTGTTCCCCTCGCCTGAAAAATTTCCCAGCCATACGGCGAGGACAAAGCGGTCAAACACCGCGATGGACCAGGCATCCTTAAAGCCTATGGAGGTTCCGGTTTTATACGCCACGGGAATATTCCGCCCGCTGCCGTCTGTTATCTGGTCAGGGGCGGGATTGCGCTCAAGCATGGAAAGGGTAATAGCCGCGGCCTCCTCTGTAAGCAGCGGCCTCCCCGCCTGACCCGCCGCACCTATGGCAGCTCCCGCCCCTGCGGCACCTCCCGCACCTACGGCAGCTCCCGCCCCCGCGGCAGCTCCCGCCCCGGAGTCAAAAAAGCGGAGTTCCTTTTCCATGCCGCCGGAAGCCAGCGCGGCGTAGAGGCGCACAAGTTCAATCATGGTAAGGCCGGCGCTTCCCAATACCAGGGAAAGACCGTAGTGGTCTTTTTCCCTAAGGCCGCCTATCCCGGCGCGTAACAAAAAATCGTAGAGATCAGGATCATGTATATTCCTGGCAAGTTCAACAGCGGGAATGTTACGCGAATCAACCAGGGCGCGCCATGCCTGTACCGGCCCCATAAATTCACTCTGATAATTATCGGGAGTATATTCGCTGAAACCCACAGGCGTGTCCTTGAGCATCTTCTCGGGATGAATCAGGCCCTGTTCAATGGCCAGGGCATAAACAAATGGTTTGAGTGTTGAACCCGGAGAACGCCGGGAACTAAAACCGTTTACCTGGCCCTGTATCGCGTCATCAAAATAGTCCGCCGAACCTACAGCCGCGAGGACTTCCATTGACGTATAATCAACAAGAAGAAGGCTCCCGTTCCTGATGCCCCAGGAACGGTTTTTCACCAGAAAATTTTCCAGTTGGCGTTCAAGAATATTCTGATACCCAAGGTCAAGCGATGTTTTTGTTGCGCCCTGGGGGAAAAAGGCTTTAAGGTATTCGGTAAGATGAAGCGCCCTCCTGGGCCAGGCGGCGCGTATATAGGGAGGCATCTCCATCTCCGCCTCAAGCAGACTGTCCTCGGGATGAACATCAAGCCATGCGTCATAAAGGATACGCCGTGAACGGAGCAGCTCATCCCCGGCGATGCCGGAAAGGGGCGCGCGGCTGGACGGATTCTGGGGAATCACGGCGAGGGTAAGAATTTCTCCCCGGGTAAGTTCCCGCACATCCTTGCCGAAATAATACCAGGACCCCGCGGCATAGCCCTCGATATTGCCGCCCAAGGGGACAAGATTAAGATACGCCTCAAGTATTTCTTCTTTTGAATATGAGGCTTCAAGAAAAAGAGAACCAAGTATCTGGAGGAATTTTCCCGCCAGGCTGCGGGTATAAAGACCCCAGCGGAGCCTTGCAAGCTGCATGGTTATTGTCGAAGCCCCCACGCGGCGGCTCCGTTTGATATAGGTTTCGTTCACCGCCCTGAAAATGGCCGCCGGATTAATGCCGATATGCCCGTAAAAGTAGCGGTCCTCCTGGAGCAGAACAGCCTCTACAAGAACCGGCGGAAAATTTGCCAGGGTAGTCCTGAAACGGTACTTGTCGTCGCCGGTTAAAAACGCGTTAAGAAGTTTTCCGTTCCTGTCCGTGTAATAGGCCGAAAAAGGAACCTTCCTGAGTATATCGCCAAAGATACGGTTATAGCATATAACGCAAATAAACAATACCGCCAGGGCGAGGATAATTTTTTTTACCCTTCCGTAACGCTTTTTCCCTCTGGGATTTTTCATTGACGGTTCTTCATACCAGACGGCCCCGCTTGAGCGCCGCGCCGGGGAATTTTTTGTTGATTTTGAGTATGGTTTCTTCAAGACGCTGTTCCCTGCCGGCGCTGTCAGGCCCGGCCCGGTCAAAGAGTTCTCCCTGGTACACTTTTTTTGTTTCAAGATTCATAAGGCCCGCGCCAAGAAGCCGCAGGCCCCGCCCCTTGCGGTACTTTCTGTGGAACAGATTGAGCAGCCTGTCGTAAAGTTCATTGAGCGTGCGCACCGGCGTTTCAAAAGTTTCCCTGCCGCTTTCAGTGGAAAAATCCCCATAACGGATTTTAACCATAACGGTACGGCTGTGCCACTTCTGGTCAAGAAGCCGCCACATGAGGGTCTGGCATATATCAAAAAGCGCCGTCTCTATGGCAAAGGCATCGTACAGTTCAAAATCAAAGGTCCTTTCGGCGCTCATGGAATGGCTTCCCCGCTCTTCGTCAAAAGCCGCGGCGGCCTCGCCCCTGACGGCGCGGTAGAGAAAAACGCCAAAGGAAGCCCCGAAGATGGACACGAGCGTTTTTTCCGAAAGGCCGTGAATATCGGCGCAGCTTTTAAGACCCCGTGCCGCGAAAACTTCCTGTGTCTTTGGACCGGCGCCCCAGATTTTGCTTACCGGAAGGGAAAGCATAAAGGCTTCCTCAGCGCCCGGAGGAATGATGGATTTTCCGTCAGGCTTTGACAGACCCGACGCGATTTTCGCGACATATTTATTTGACGCAAGCCCCACGGAAACAGTCAGGCCGGTTTCTTTTTGCACCTGTTCTTTAAGCCTGTCCGCAAGCCTGTCAGGAGGACCCAAAAGCCCTTCGGTTCCGGTAATATCAAGAAAAGCCTCGTCTATGGAAAGCTGCTGCACTTGAGGAGAAAAATTGTCAAACAGCGCCATAATCTCGCCTGATTTTTCGCGGTAGCGGGCCATATTGCCCCGCAGATAAATCCCCCCCGGACAAAGACGCACCGCCTCGGCTATGGGCATGGCCGAATGAACGCCAAAAACCCTCGCCTCATAGGACGCCGTTGACACCACGCTCCTCCTGTCGCCGGGAAGCCCGCCCACAATAACCGGCCTGCCCCGGTATTCCCGATGATCCAGTTGTTCGACCGAGGCATAAAAAGCGTCAAGATCGGCATGGATAAAATACGGCATGATTATTCAAAGTTATATGCTATTTTTCGTCCCCGGTAAAGAGCAGTTCCCAGTAGCCCACATCAAGCCACGTTTTGAATTTGTAGCCCACCTCATGGAATTGCCCCACCTTCTGGAACCCGAATTTCTCGTGCAGGGCCACGCTTGCCGCGTTGGGCACGGTGATAATGGAAAGAAGAGCCCTGAGTTTCATCTTGCGCGCCGCAGCGATAAGACTTTCAAGCAGAGCCTTGCCTATACCCCTGCCCTCACAGCCCGCCTTGATATAGATTGAATCCTCGGCGGTAAAACGATAGGCCATGCGCTCATGGTAACGGTGCATATAGGCGTACCCGAGAATCTCCCCGTTTTCTTCCCACACAATCCAGGGATACCCCCTGCCCAGCTCCCGCATACGGACAGCCATATCCTGGACAGAAAGCGGCATCTCTTCAAAAGTAGCCGGCGAGTTCTTGATGTAATGATTGTAAATGAAAACTATCGCCCCCGCGTCCCCAGGCCCTGCCGCTCGTATCATGGATATATCCTAAGTTAAAACATGGAGAAAAGCAAGAATAAGCGGGAGTTTCTCTCTTTCTTTTTGGGCGCATTTTTTGCGGCACGCCGCAAAAAACCGGGCTTTCCGCTCCAATCTTTTTTACCGCCCGCGGTAAAAAAGGATTTCCGCTGCAATCCCTTGCGCGGAAGAAACCCCTCCACCCTGAACGGCGGAGGGTCATTTGCTTTCGAATAAATCAATGCTTCCTTAGAGTGTTCCCTCAACAATCTTAAAATTCCGGGAAACCACTGAAACAAAATATGTTTTTCCCGCTTCAAACTTGAATAAAGAACTTTTTCCCCTTTCATAATGAGCCTCCTCGAAGCATAATCTCCTAAGGGAAATACTGGCTCGAAATTTTAAGATAAACCGCCGGAAACTGGGCTTGACGCAGGAGCAATTGGCAGAAAAGGCCGATGTGTCCACCCACTATATCGCCATGATTGAGACCTGCAACAAATACCCCAAGCCCGAAATGCTGGAGCGCCTCGCTCAAGCCCTTGACGTTGAACCCCACCGGCTTTTTAGCGTATCAGACGACCCCGATGAAGCGATTGACCGGCTGCATAAATCGATTGTTACCAATATACAGCAGGGCATTATCGACATGAAACAGGTCGTGCGGGAGGCCGTTAAAGAATCGCTCTCCGGTGAGTGTAAAGACAAGGACAAAAAATAGCCCCTTGCTGGCTTGTTTCAAAACCTTAGTCTTGATAGTTTCAAAGGGGAAATGGCAGTATCGCCCCTCCGCCATTCGCGGCGGCGCCATTGCCAATACGCCACCTGCCAGGTAGAGGTAGGTAATTGGGAAACCGGTTCCTGCGAACTTTGCAGACAGGGTATCCCCGCACTCAAGCCCGGTTCCAGAAAAATATAACCCATTGGATAGAAAACCCAATTCGTTTGACAAGACGTATTGATTCGTGTTATTATATACGTAGGGGCAGTCATCATGGAAACAAAGCTAACATTAAAAATGGACGAATCTGTTATCATATCAGCAAAAAAATATGCTGAACAAAACCACCGTAGTCTTTCACGGCTGGTCGAAACCTATTTCAAAAATTTAACGGAAGGAAATTCACAAAAAAAGAAATTTTCGCCTTTGGTTGAAAGTTTAATCGGAACTATTTCTAAAGAGAATCTAAATGATTTGCTTGAAAAAGATTCCAGAGCAAAATGGATAATAAAAAGGGAAGTATGACTGAAAAATTATTCATTGATT
>JAIRXO010000285.1 GCA_031268255.1 Spirochaetaceae bacterium | reverse complement strand
TTCCGGTATTGGGGAGCAAACTCCCCGGTAATTTTTCTCTTTTCCGCCATGGTAAACCCCGCTTGCTGCCTCCGGGTCCGTTTTGTTCCTGAAAGTATGGTATTTCCACGGTTAGATTTTTACGTGAGATTTTCCCGCCTTCATGGTTAGATTTTACGTGAGTGATTGCGGGTTCTCGACTGGAAGGCCAAGATGGGGTATACTTACTGTATGAATATCGGCATTTTCAGCGATACCTATGTACCCCAGATAAATGGAGTGGTGACGGTGGTCAGAACCCTTAAAAAGGAACTGGAGAACCGGGGGCACCGGGTATCCGTGTTTACGGTACAGCATCCTGATGCCGAGAGCGAAGAAGGGGTATACCGCATACGGTCAGTACAGTTTCCCACCGAACCTCAGCATCGTATAGGCTTTTTTCTCAAACAGCGGATACTGGAGATCGCCAGGCCCCTCAATCTGGATATAATTCATTCCCACTCCGAATTTTCCGTGTATATGGCTGGCCGGGTGTTAAGCCGTAAACTGGGTATACCTTCGATACATACCCTTCATACTTATTATGAAGATTACCTTTACTATACCGCCCTTCTGGAGCCGGTGCTGAAGTACAATCTCCCCATGGTGATGCGCTACATTCTGAGGAGCCAGCACTGTGTCATAGCGCCGTCGCGGAAAATCAGGGATTTTCTTGAACGCATAGAATACCAAAAACCGGTAAAGGTTATTCCCAACGGTATAGATGTAAACCAGTTTTATGACCGTTCCGAGGATTTAAGCATCGGCGCGGCGGCTTTCAGGGAGAGGTTTCACCTGAAACAGGACGAGGAACTTATTGTCTTTGTGGGCCGTCTGGGGACCGAGAAAAATGTGTATACTCTTCTTGATAATTTCAGGGAAATCGCCGCGCGCAGGCCCAGGGCCCGTCTTGTTCTGGTAGGCGACGGGCCTGACCGCAGGGCGCTGCAGAACCACGCCTATGAGCTTGGCGTACACAATATGGTTACTTTTACCGGCTATCTTCACTGGCCTGACGAGATAAAGCAGGTGTATTCGGCTTCGGCGTTATTCATGAGCGCGTCCCACAGCGAGGTGCATCCCATAACTTTTATTGAATCCATGGCCTCAGGGCTTCCTATAGTGGCGGCGTCGGATTCGAGCATACAGGACATGGTGCTGAACGGGGAAAACGGCTATGCTGTTTCTGATGACAAAAAACTCTGGGAAAAGGCCGTGGAACTGCTGGCAGACAGGGATTTGCGTGTCCGCATGGGAAAGCGTTCGGAGGAAATTTCCCGTAACTATTCGGTGGAACGGTTTATCGACTCTATGATAGCCGTATATGAAGAATACCGGAAATGAATACCGGAACTAAAAACCGGGATTTCGCGGCCCTGGGTGTAGACGCTTTTTTTGTCCGCCGTCTTGCAGCGCGGGGTATTACGCTTCCTACAGCGGTGCAGCGCCTGGTCATGCCAAAAATCTTCTCAGGCGGGGAGCTTGTTTTTTCCTCGGCCACGGGAACGGGCAAGACCTTTGCCTACCTCATACCCCTTTTGCAGCGTTTTGCCCTGAACCGGAAAGACAGGGGCCCGCCCGAAATCATTATCGCCGCGCCCACCTACGAACTTTGTTCCCAGATAAAGGGGGAAGCTGATTTTCTCCTTGAGGGGATTAACGGGGACAGGGATGAAACGGAGTCTCCCGGAATGTCTGGCCGCGGGACCGGGGAGTCTCCCGAAGCGTTTGGCCGCGGGGCCTTTCCGGTGCGGGCGGGGCTCTGCATAGGGTCCGCGAATATCAGCCGTCAGATAGAAACGCTGAAAAAAGAAAAGCCCCTTCTGGTCATAGGCAATCCCGGGCGGCTCCTCCAGCTTGCCCGCATGGGAAAGCTCCCCCTGCGCGGCCTTAAAGCCCTGGTTTTTGACGAAGGGGACAGGCTTGCCGCGAAGGAACTTTTTGAGGAAACAGGGATCTTTGCCGGTCTTGCCAGGGAACAGGGCGGGCCGTCCCTCAGGTGTTACGCCTGTTCGGCTACCATGCCGGAGAGGGCCAAAGCCAGGCTGCTCCCCTTTTTTGGTCCCGAAGCCTGCACTGCGGAAGAACCGGGCTGGGAAGTACTCAGGGACAGCATAGAACATTGGGCCCTTTTCAGCGAGGAGCGGAAAAAAACCGGCGTCCTTGTTTCTTTTCTGGCGGCGGTAAAGCCCCGCAAGGCTCTGGTGTTTATTGACGCCGGGGGCCGCATAGGCAGGGTGGCGGGGCTGCTGCAGAACCACAAGGTTTCCGCCGGCTGCCTTTACGGCGGCATGGACAAAAAAGCCCGGCGCGGCGCGATGGACGATTTCAGGAAGGGCAGAACCAGTGTTCTGGTAACAAGCGATCTTGCGGCCAGGGGTCTTGATATTCCCGATCTGAGCCACATCATAGCCCTGGATATGGCCGGGGAAGAGGCCTACATACACAGGGCGGGCCGTACCGCCCGCGCGGGGAAGCGGGGCGTGATGGTAACCATAGGAGACGAGACTGAACTCAGGCGGCTTCAGGTTCTGGAAAAGAAACTGGGCATCGTTATTTATCCTAAGGCTCTGTTCCGGGGCCGTCTTGAGAAGGCGGGGGATATATGAGCAGTTTGTCTATGCGGTTTCCGTCCATATCGACTATTCTGAAACGGAAACCGTTCCACTGATAGACCTCCCCGGTTTTGGGAATTTTCTCCGCTATATCAAGGATGAAACCCGCGAGGGTATGGTATTCATGGTGTTCGCCAAGAAGTTCCGCAAAGGAAAGTTCCCTGGCAAGTTCGTCAATGCTCACCGTGCCGCCTGAAAGCCAGCTCCCGTCCTCCTGCCGTATCAGTTCATCGTCATCTCCGGGGGACTCAAGGAACTCGCCGACGATTTCTCCGGTAAGGTCGCTTACCGACAGGGTGCCGGCCAGACCGCCGTATTCGTCCATGACAAAAAGAACATCGCCGCCCCCCTTCCTGAAAACCTCAAAAGCCTTGAGTGCCGACATGGTTTCGGGAATAAAGCGGGGGCTCTTCATAATGGCTTTAAGGCCGGTCCACTTCTTCTCAAGAAGGGTGATGAGTATGTCCTCGGCGGAGACAACGCCGGTTACATTGTCAAGACCGCCGTCGGCCACCGGAAAATAACGCTGTCCCGGAGTACAGGCGAGTTTTTGCGCCTCCCCGGGGCCGTCATTGACAGCAAGCCATTGAAGCTCGGAGCGGTGGGTCATAAAGGCCTGTACCGGCCTGTCGCCCAGGTAAAAAACCCCTTCAACCATGGCCCGTTCCCCGCTTTCCACGATGCCCGATTTTTCGCCCTCGATGAGGGCCTGGCGCAGTTCGTCCTCGGTTATATGCGTGTCTCCGGTTTCTGAAAGGCCCAGGACCCGGCAGATGACGCGGGTAAGAAACGAGAGCAGGGCGGTGAGGGGAGTGAGAATACGGGAGAGCAGTATCACCGGCGGAAGCAATGCCGCGGCGTATTTTTCCGGGTCCGAACGGGCCGCCCGGCGGGGAATCATTACGGCAAGAAGCGTATAGGCAAGGGCGCAGAAAAGGATAACCACAGCCGGGGCGGCCCTTCCCCCGCCCGGAGGAAGAATTTTTTCCAGGAGGCTCCCCAGGGGCCCCGAAAACCACAGCGCCGCCAGAACTCCCGATGCGGCGCCGCCAAGGCAGCGGAATATCTGGAGGGCCGGCTCATAGCCGCCGGGGTTTTTCAGGGCGGCAAGTACGGCAAGGGATTTTTTGTCTTTTTTTTCGCCCAGGCGGGAAAGCAGTTTGGACCGTCTGGATTCAAGCAGGGCTGTTTCGGCAAGGGTGCAGAAAGCACTGGCGAGTATGAGGGCCAGGAGTATAAGGCCGGATAAAGGAGGGTCGCCGTTCATTGAGAAGGAATTTCCTCCCGGTTAAGGGGACGCACTATATAAACGCCGTTTTTGTCGGTCTGGAGAGCCCTGTTCTTGCCGTCGGGGGTCAGCTCTCCGAATATCTGGACAACCGGCGCAAGGGCGTTTTCGGGGTTTACGTCCACCACCTGGGCCTTTTTGCCGTTGGAAAGCAGCACATAAAGGCCGATTGGATATATTGAAAGGGAAAATACCAGCGCCCTCACTATGGTATCGTCGTACTGCTTGCCTTCGTTCTTGAGGAGGTCCAGCATGCCGCTGTACCCGTCTTTAGGAGTTTTGTGGGGCCGCGAACTGGTCTGGGCCTCATAGGAACAGGCTACGGCGATAATCTTCGCGTAATAGCTTATCTTGTCGGCGGTAAGTTTTTGGGGGTAGCCGGAACCGTTTTCCCGTTCATGGTGTTCAAGGCCGGCAAGGGATATTACCAGGGGAAAATTCGCCGCCTTGAGGATGTTGAAGCTCAACACCGGGTGGCTGATTATGGCCTTCCTCTCCTGGGGCGAAAGGGGCCTCTTGCTGAGATAGGTCTGGGGGGGCAGCTTGAGCATACCGACTTCGTGGAGCAGCGCCGCGACGCCCAGTTCTATGAGACGGTGGACAGGCAGTTTAAGCTGTATGCCTATAACCAGGGAAATTATCGTGGATTTAACCGTATGGGAACTGAGGTAGTTGGCCTCAGACGCGGGGAGGGCCATTTTTTCCGTGCGGAACAGAAAACGGCGGTCCGCCCTGACAAATTCCACCACCTTTTTAATCTCCTCGGCCACATCGTTAAAATAAAAATCCTCGTTCATCGCTATTTTGGTAAAAAGTTTTTCGACATAGATCTGAAACCTGGAGAGGAATTCCCCGGCCCGATTAATGTGTTCGGTATCGCTCATTACCGAGGCGTCCATCCCCTGGCCGAGTATTTCGTCGGCCTCATCCACGTCGTCGGAAAAGTAGACATCCCGTGGTTCCCCGTCGCTGTATACCTCCCTGAATTCCCAGTCAAGAAGGACTTTAATGATTTCCCGGGTAAAAGGCGTTTCCGGTGCGGCCAGTATAAATCCTTCGCTGAGATATACGGGTTTGGAAAAATAACTGTCCGGCTGAATATCCTTTATGGCGTAACCCTTCATGTCCCGACCCTCCGGTTTTTTCCCCCAGCGCGCCCACGGCGTTGACGCGGCAATTCCTTTCCTCTATCATACAGAGAAGCACTAGAGGAGATTCCGCGCTTGAAATTTAGATCTGTATTCATACTGTTCAATATAATAATACTATTGTTCCTAGTTTTTGTAGCCCTGATTCCTCATTTTCTCCTGGGAAATGAGTTTTCTTTTGCTTTTTTGCGTTCCGCATGGCCTTTGGCCGTCTTTCTCGCCCTTACTCTGGCCGGCCTGGACCTCTTTTATTTTCTAAACCGCCGCCTCTATTCCCTTCTGGAGAAGGAGGACTGGCCCGCCCTGGTTCAATTTCTTGAAGGAAAAGTCATAACAAAGGGCCGCTACAGGGACCGTTTTGTAAAACTTTTGACAAACAGCTACCTGGTGCTTTCCGATCCCGCCTCGGTTATTGAGCTTGAAAACAAACTCAGTGTGGCAAAACCCTCCCTCATCGAGGCGAACAGCCTCGTTTTCGGCATTGCCCGCATACTTGGCAGGGACTATTCCGGGGCAATGGAATTTTTTTCCCCGCGCCTTGATACGGCCAAAGACTCAGGCTGGATACGCTTTTACCGTGGTTTTGCCGCCCTCCTCAAGGCGGATTACGAGACGGCGGCCAACGATTATGTGGTTCTCGCCTCTGAAAGCCGCGTTCCCCTGGTTACGGGTTTGTCAGGCTATTTTCTTTCAGAAGTGCTGAAAAAGAAACTCCCCGCCCGTTCCACGGAGTGTCTGCGGGCCGCAAAAATCGCCCGCGAAAGGGTTACAAAGGGCCTTCCCGGACGAAAGGACTGGAACCGCGAGACATCCCGTTCCCTGGGAGAGATAAGCGCCGCGGTGATTTCCAAATATATAGGGAATGCGGGCAGGTGGCTCTACGCCTAGTACCGGAACAGAGCCGTTTTTATAAAAAAAAGACGATGCGCCTGGACGTCGTGAATCATGGCCGCCGTTTTTATTCCGTTGACCCTGCTTCAAGCGCGCACCGTCTTTCAACCTGAGGGCTTGCCTCTGTTGCCCTTATTATCGGCGCCGCGGCGGCAATACTTTAGGGCAACGCTGATTAACTTGAGGCCGGACTTTAGTCCGCAATCAGCGTCAGCTTTTTGCCCGCTGTTGTTCCGGCGCTTTCATCATCCGCGTTTTGCTGTAGTCCGCGGCTTCGGCCAGGGCCTCGTAGAGTCTCCAGGAGAGTTCCAG
>JAIRXO010000231.1 GCA_031268255.1 Spirochaetaceae bacterium | reverse complement strand
CGTAGTTCTCTGTGTTTTCATTGCCTCGGGCGCGGCGGGCGAGGAGAGGGTTTTTGCCCCCTTTGTGTCCAGGCTTACGGTAGAGGTAAAAAACAATCTGGTGCGTCTCATCTGGCGGGATTCCCCGGATGTCAGGGGGCCTGTGTATGTGTACCGGTCGCGTCTGCCTTTTGAGGGGGGGGTCTCCCAGGAAAGGCCTGAGGAATTACCCTACGGAAGCGAGTCCTATGTGGACGAGCCGGAAAGCGCCGGAACTTTTTACTATTTTGTCGCGGCCAGCGATGGCGGGGGCAAAATATACAATATACCTATACCCCTTACCAACACGGTCAGCGTCAGTATCCAGGAGGTCTCTTCCGGCGTGATCTCAGGCGGTCCGCTTCCGGCGGACGATACGGCCCTGGTGGAAACTGTGGTTCAGGGTAATTCGGTGGTCATACGGTTTACCCTTCGCGGAGGGGGAACCCCGGTGCTCTACCGCAGTGTACAGCCTATACGGAATGTCCAGGACCTTTTGAGCGCGGTCATTGTGCAGACGGCGGTACAATCGCCTTTCACCGATTATCCGGTCAGGGACATAGATTACTACTACGCGGTTATTTTTGAAGAGGACCTTGCCCAGGGCAGGGTTGCCATAGTACCCGGACAAAACGCCACTACCCAGGCGGCGCGTCTTTCTTCGGGGACAGGGGAGAGAGGGGATCTCCGTTCCATGCCGCTTCCCCTTGTGTCGGTGGGCAATGCTGTTCCCCGCTCCCAGGGTCTTTCCGAAACGCCTTCCCCGGGGAATCTCAGCCCCGAGGCGGAGAGGGCGGTCAGTGTTCTTCTTGGAAGGAGCGAATCAAGGGCCGTGCCGGAGCGGAAGAGCCCCAGGGCGTTTTTGCGGGATATGGACGAGAACTCAGGCGGCGCCGATTATACCCTGGGGGCCATTGTGCGGGATTCTTTCAGGGCGGGTCAGTGGGAACGGGCCCGAAACGAACTCATACAGTTTCTCTCCCTTCCCCGAAACGCCGATCTTGAATACCGGGCCCATTTTTATCTTGGTCAGGCCTGCTATTTTTTGGACAAATACCAGGAAGCTCTTTTTGAATTTCTCCTTGTCAGGCCATACGAGGATGCCGAGGCTTCTGTCTGGATTGACGCGGTGCTGGCCGCTCTCTCAGCGTATGCTCCGCAGGAGTGAACGGAGTTCGGGATTGACCGCTTCGCCGGCGGGGCGGGCTGTTTCCGCTTCGCTGGCGGCGCGGAGGAACACTTCGTCGCCGGTGGAAATAAGGTCAAAGAAACCGCTCCTGCTGAGGGCGCCTGAGGTAATCTCGTCCCCTACCCTTTCGATTACCAGAGTACCCAGGAGATCTTCGGGATAATAACGTATCCCTATGCCCTCGTTGGCAAGTCCCGCCCTGCCCTTTTTTATGATCTCGTATACGCCGTCAGGTTTAAGGCCGTCGGCCCTGCCCTTGTCAATGAGGGCCTGGGAACCCCTGCGGCGTATCAGTTCCGCCCTGAACGGCAGCGACGCGGCAAGCTGTTCCACAATGTTTCTTGAGGCGTTTCTGAGCCGGTCCGGTCCTGTCCTGAAGGCGTAAAAAGACGCGGCCCGGGAACCGGTACGGCCAACATAAAGTTCACCCCTGAGGGACAGGTCCCGTTCGTTTTCGGCCACGCTGACAATAAGGAAATAATCCGCCCCGGCCTCCCTGGCGCTCCTGAACGCCTGGGAATAACTTGCCTGGCGCAGTTCGAGGTCAAGGGGAAGTATGTTCCGGTCGTGGACCAGTATATCCTTAATATAGGCCGAACCCACCGAACCGGCGTCAGGGTGGTAGAAGGCGGACTGGGATGCCAGGGAAAAAACAGCGACTTTCCAGTGCCGGGCGGCAAGTTCCACAGGATCAACCGCCCACTGGTGGAATATGGCGTCGGACAGCAGGGCGTCATAGGTCTCCACGGCGTCGTTTATCGTAATGTCGGCAAGGCCCAGGTCCTGGAGAAAACGGAGTTCGTCCACATAGCGGGAAGGATAACCCTGGATGCGGAGCAGTTCGGCGTATTCCCGGCGGTCGGGGGCATAGGGGTAGAGGCGGAGGCCCCGGCGGTATTCAAAGAGGGCCTGGTCAAGAAGGTTTTCCCTCCGGTAGTCCCTGGCACGGTTAAAATGCCACTGGGCCCAGCGGCCCCTCCGGCTGTCCTCAAGGCTTGTATGGGCTATGACCAGGTCCTCCAGGGCGGCCCGTACAAATTCATCCTCAGGGTCTATGCCGCTCGCCGCCTGGAGTATGGCTATGGCGTCCTCCTCCCTGGCCATGCGCATATAGGACATGCCCTTGAGGTACCATGCCGAAACATTCTGCCTGTCTGAGGCAATGATTTCGTCGGCAAGAGAGGCCGCTTCCTGGTACTGGCCCGCACGGTAACGGAGGCTGGCCAAGAGGGAGCGGGCCGGCGCGAAACCGGGCCGCAGGGCAAGGGACCGTTCGGCGTAACGTATAGCGCCGGGGAGCAGGTCCGAGGCCGCGTCAAGATAGGCGGCGTAGTAATACACCCGGTAATCATCGGGATGCTGGTTTACCGCTCTGGCTATATAGTTCCGGGCATTTTCGCTATCCCCCAGGGAACCGAGTACCAGGGCCAGGGAAATGAGCAGGCGCCTGTCGTCGGGATAACGGCGGACAGCCTCACGGTAACGCCGTACCGCGTCTCCGGCGCGGCCCCTGGCTATATCCAGTTCGGCGGCGGCAAAGAGGGCTTCCCTGTTGTAGGGTTCCCTGGCAAGAACCTCGGCGATTACCGAAGAAGCCGCGTCAAGCTGCCCAAGGGCTATAAGGGTAAAGGCCTCCAGGTTCGCTATACCGGAACGGCCCCTGGCAAGAAGCCGGGCCTGGCGCGCCCAACTGAGGGCCTGATCGTATTCTCCAAGTTCATAGTATGATTCGGCAAGAGACGCTACAGCCTCGGCATGGGCGGGATTGATTCTCAGAACTTCCTGAAAAGCCTCGGCCGCGGCGTACCAGTCCTCGTTGAGCATGGCGCTCTGTCCCTGTTCGTAAAGGGAAGCGGCGCTCCTCCCGCTCTGGGCAAAAAGCCCTGAGGCCAGAAGCGCCAGGAAAAAGGTGAGTACCGTTTTTTTAACGCCGCGCCCTGAAAAGCCGTTCAGGTATTTCATTGGACCGCCCCTTCATCTTGAAAGTAAAACCCTGACCGGATGCCTGTCCTTCAGGGACGGGCCTCCTGGTTCAGCACTACCTTAACGGTATTTATTTTATGACCGTCCACATCCTGGATGATAAAATCGTTTCCCTCAAATTCAACCTTCTCGTATTTTACCGGTATTTTGCCGAAAAGATCAAATACAAAGCCCCCAAGGGTATCGAATTCGTCTACCGGAAGCCTGATTCCCAGTTCCTCCGAGAGGTCAGCGAGGTTCACCCTGGCATCGCAGAGATAGCTGCCCTGGCCGAGCTTGAGTATATCTTCCTGTTCGTTGTCAAACTCGTCCTGTATGTCCCCGACTATCTCCTCAATGATATCCTCCATGCAGACTATGCCCGACACGCCGCCGTATTCGTCTATTACTACCGCTATATGCACCCTGCGGCGGCGCAGTTCCCGCAGAAGGTCGTCGATGTGTTTGGAACCGGGAACAAAGAAAGGCTTTCGCAGGAGTTTTTCTATGAGCAGTTCTTCTTTCTGGACCAGGGCGCGCAGTACGTCCTTTACATGCAGTATGCCGATAACATTGTCTATGGTCTCCCTGTATACGGGAAAGCGTGAATGACCGCCGCCTGAAATGCGCTCCAGTATCTCTCCGGGTTCAGCGTCAACGGACAGAAAGACCGTATCAATACGGGAGACCATCACTTCCTTGACGGTGGTTTCGGAAAGTTCAACCACGCCCCGTATCATTTCCTTTTGATCGGATTCAAGGCCGTGGTAGCCCTTCTTTCCTTTCTTTAATAATTCTGAAAAAA
>JAIRXO010000069.1 GCA_031268255.1 Spirochaetaceae bacterium | reverse complement strand
CCCCCCCCCCCCCCGTGGGGATACGGCTTTAAGCTGGTTGATTTTATTTTCCAAGTGCAGAAGGGCCTGGGTTTTTTCTTCCAATTCTTTTGCCACTACATCGCGCTGCCTTTGGAATTGTTCTATTATCTTATCCGTCGAACCCTGGTGTATCATGCCGACAATACTGTTCAAACTAAAACCGAATTTTCTCAGTTTTTTACACATCATGACAATATTGATTTCTTTCCAGTTATAAATCCGGTATCCGCTGTGCCTGTCCCGGTCCGGGCTGATGATGCCCTTTTGTTCATAAAATTTAAGGCCCTCTCTGGACAGGTTGAGAAACCGGGAATAAAAACGAACCATGTTGTTCATAAAGACCCGTTGGTGTGGTAAGTCGCCACGCCGCAAAAAAAGAAGCCGTTCCGGCCTAAGCCGGAACGGCGCCTTCCCGGTACGGTGCAAAGAACCTGACGGTCCTTTGCGCCCCTACATTACTGTAAGAGCTGGAGTACGCTCTGAGACCTCTGATTGGCCTGGGCGAGCATGGCAGTCCCAGCCTGGTTAAGGATCTGGTTTTTGGTATAACCGACTGTCTCGTTCGCCATGTTGGTATCCCGAATACGGGATTCAGAGGCCTGCATATTCTCGGCGCCCACATCGAGGCCGCGAATAGCATGCTCCAGGCGGTTTTGGTAGGCGCCCAGATCAGCTCTTTGTTTGTTGATCATTTTGAGCGCCTCGTCAAGGGTTCCAATGGCACGGTTGGCGCTGTCCGGTGCGGACAGCGAGAGAATGGTATCATCACCGACATTGCGAACGCCAAGGCTCTTGGCGGTCATGGTGCCGATAAATACCCGTTCCCGCTGATCCATATTGGCGCCTATGTGGAGCCACATGGAAGCGGTAACAATGTTTTCGCCCACTTCCCGGCCAAAACGTCCGGTCAGCAGGTTCATTCCGTTGAACTGTGCGTGCGATGCGATGCGGTCGACTTCGTCAATAAGCTGCGAAACTTCAACCTGGATGTACATTCTGTCCTCGGCGGAATAGATACCGTTCGAGGCCTGCACGGCAAGTTCCCTCATACGCTGCATGATGTCCTGGGTTTCCTGGAGATACCCTTCCGTTACCTGAATGAATGAAATGCCATTCTGGGCGTTTACTGACGCCTGATTCAGGCCGCGGATCTGGCTGCGCAGCTTTTCGGAAACAGCGAGACCAGAAGCATCATCACCTGCGCGGTTGATGCGCAGTCCGCTCGACAGTTTCTCCATGTTCTTGTCCAGATAAACCTGGGTGACCTTGAGGGACCTGTCGGCAAACATTGCACTGAGGTTGTGATTGATAATCATAGATTCACTCCTTTGGCATTTTCAGCGGCGCCGTCACCATGACGGCATACGCTGCGGCATCCATGCCGTGATAAAAACCGTAGCGCGGTCTTTATCTTTGCGGAAAATTCTTTTAAAATTTTCCAATACCGTATAACAGAAATGTGCCTTGAACCCTCAACCCACCCGCTCCCGGAAGGGTGAGGATATCCGAACCAAACACGGAAGCCCAACGGGCCCGTACTTTAGTCCGCTTCACTCTTTAATATCGGTTTATAAAAAAAGCCCTTTAGGAATAAATTATATTTTTGTCAAAGGTTTAAGGCCGGTTCAGAAACTGGTTTCGGATAACAGCGCCCCTTCGAGCCTGACGCGGGCGCTCTCCCGCCGGGCGCCGCCTTTTTGGGTAATTGTTTTTGCCGCGGCGATAAAGGCTTTAAGGTCAGCGCCTGAACGCGCCATGAGTTCTTCAAGATAATTATCCTCGGCGTAGTAGAGCCTGTAGAGGGCCAGGTACGCGTTGTTTATTTCCATCTCGGAGAAGAAGCGGTAGTTCTCGCTCTCAAAGCGGCTGTCATATTCGGAAGCAAAACGCTCCTGGGCCGCCTTGATGACAGCGGCCTTTTGTTCAAGTATGGTTTCCCTGCTGCCGCCGCCTGAGTAGAGCGCCTCAAGCTCGGCGATAAGGCCGTGGATAAAGGCCACAAAGGCGGCGTTGTCAAGATTGGGACTTGTCCGGGCGCGGTACTCATCGGAACCGCTTCCGTAGCGGCTTTCGATATAAAGCCTTGAACCTTCTCTCCCCACAAATTCCGCCAGTTCCTCATTGAAGCGGGAGTCCCCCTTGATGTACACCGTGGCGTGAAACAGTTCGTGGATGATAAGATCGGCAAGGGCATGGACAGGATAATTCCGCATGTATGAATAGAGGGGATCGCGGAACCAGCCCAGGGTGCTGAAAGCGTCTACAGGCCGTATCCATACATCGAGGTCTTTTTTGGCGAGTTTTTCGGCTTCCCTGCGGGCGTCGGCGGGATCAAAAAAACCCTTGTAGGGAACCCGGCCCGCCACGGGAAACCACCATTCGTAGGGGGTAAAGGCGTCTTTTGCCGACGCGGAAACCACCGCGGCAAGGTAATCACGGTCAAGTTCCACATAACGGGTGTAGTTTTTGCTTTCTTTAAGACCCAGTTCTTCCACGGCAAAGCGGCGTATATCGTAGACCTGCTCGACAAAGCGCCTGGTTTCTTCCGCATCGCCTTCCGCGCCGGAACCGCTTTCAACTTCCAGGAGGGATTCCAGGGGAACAGCCCGGTTGAGGTAGCCCAGCATGGCCGCCCCCTGCTTGAGGGTATAACAGCCCGAAAAAAGGGCGGACCCGGACAAAACAAGCAGCGCGGCCAGCGGAACCGGCACAAACACCCACCAGGCCGGAGACAAAATTTTCACTTTTTTCCCACCTTCTTGCACTGGCTGCACCCTATGACATGGACATGGGAACGCCCGGGTTTATCATACATGTGGGCGACCAGAATGTCGCCTGCCTTGAGAATAGCCCCGCAGACCGGGCAGGACCGCACCCTGTCCCCTTCAAGGCAGTAGGTACAGCCTGAAATATACATGAGCCGGTCCTTGCCCCCCATTGAGGGATAGGCGGTGGATTTTACCCGCTCGCCTTTGGCAAGAAGGGCCGAACATACCGGGCAGGTACGGGGCGCGCCGGGAACGCCGCTGGAAACCTTCCCGGACCTTCTGCGCCGGCGTACACCCGGTCCCGGAACAATATTGCGGAAAAAAAGGGTGTATCCGAACCAGAGAAGAAAAACGCCTATTATGGACAGAGCCAAAGCCTGAATATATGAACCCATAAGACCCTTTTTAGAAGCAGGGCCGATTTCAAAACCGCCCCTAGTCAGCATGACGGGCAGCGTATATAGTACCCCTGTGGCTACCTTGTATATTATCGGCACTCCCATAGGGAATTTGGGCGATTTAAGCCCCAGGGCCGCTGAAATTCTTAAAACGGCCGGCCTTGTAGCCAGCGAAGATACCCGCCAGACCCTTAAACTGCTCAATCACCTGGGAATCAAGGCAAAAATGGTCTCCTGCAGAGCCCAAAATGAACGTTTTGCCGCCGAAAAGGTTCTTTCAGCCCTTGCCGAAGGCCGGGACGCAGCCTATACCAGCGATGCCGGAACCCCCTGCTTAAGCGATCCGGGCGCCGTCCTGGTCCGCATGGTATCAGAGGCGGGTTATCCGGTACTGCCCGTACCCGGACCATCGGCCTTTGCCGCCCTGGTCAGTATAGCCGGCGGCATGGACAAGACCGTTGTTTTTGAGGGTTTTCTATCCCCCAAGGCGGGAAAAAGAAGGTCGCGGCTCGCGGAACTGCTTGAGCGGCACGAGGCCTTTGTTCTGTACGAATCACCGTTCAGGGTCCTCAAGCTGCTTGACGATCTTGCCGATTTAGATGGAGAACGGTATATTTGTGTAGGACGGGAAATGACCAAATTCCATGAGGAATACCTGAGGGGAAGGGCGTCTGAACTCAGGGACCGTCTGGCTGTCCGGGGTGACCAAAAAGGCGAATTTTCCGTGTATGTTTCTGGAAAAAAAGCTCAAATTTAGGGCCCTTGACGCCGATAATATATGTAAGGAAAAATAATCAGTAGATTATTTTTTTTAAACGTGCGATACTGGATATTAGGATAACAACATGATGATCGATAGGATAGGTTCCATAGATCCCATTCAGCCCGGCAAAAAGACCAGCCGGAGCGGCCAGGTAAACCCCGGTTCCCAGGCGGATTCCATAGCCCTTTCGCGGGAAGCTAAGGAAAAGGCCGAAATTTACCAGGCCCTGGAGATCGTGTCCGCGGCCCCTGACACCAGGGCTGACCGCATAGCCGAACTCAAGGAAAAAATAGACGATCCTGATTATCTCAATGACCTTGTCATCAAGGCTACGGCCGACAAAATAATGGATGCCTTCGGCCTTTAGGAGCCGGGCGGCACAGAGAAGGGCGGAGCCAGGACATTCCTTAAGGGGTGCCGCGGGGTTCCGCCTTTTTTTTCGGTACTACGGGGGAGCTAAAAACGATGACTGATATATCCTTCAAACTTGATCCTGAAATCATCATAGGCATGGACACGATAAACCGTGCGGGACCCCTCTGCGCGGCCCGGGGCGGAAAAGCCTTCATACTTACCGAACAGGTTCTGTACGAAAACAAATTCATAGACCGGCTTCTTTCGATTCTTGAAAACGCCAATGTCGAAACCCTGGTCTTTGACGACATACCCGCCCAGGCTACCGCGGCGGTGGCCGAAACCGCCGCCGATCTTGCCAGGGGCGCGCGCTGCTCGATTATCGTGGGCTTCGGGGGACTTAAAACCCAGGCGACAGCCAGACTCTGCGCCATGCTGGCTAATTCTTCGGCGCCGGTTTTCGAACTCCTGGACGGAAAAAACCCTGACGAATCCTTTCTCCCCTACCTGGCCATACCAACCACCGGAAGGGACCCCTTCCTGTTTTCCGATTCCTTTATCGCCGTAGACCACCGCGACAGGTCGGTCAAACTCATCAAGACCCCCAGAGGCATCTGTACGGCGACCATTATAGACGGCGGACTCTCGGAATCCCTGTCGGAGAAATTCGCCTCTACCACGGCCTTTGACGGCTTCTGCTCCTGCGTGGAGGGCTACTGTTCCACCAGGGCGCACTTTCTCTCGGACGCCCTGTTCGAGCACAGCATGCGTCTCTACGCCTCCATCATGGATTCCTATATGGAAAACCGCGTCTTTGACCTCGTAGGAGGATCGACTAACGCCGGCCTCCTCATGGCCCTGGGCTGCGCCACCAGCGCCCCCGGCATAGGGACAGCCCTGGCCTATGCCCTGAATGGCCGCTTCCCGGTAGCCAAATCCTGGTGTTCCACCGCCATGCTCCCCTATGTGCTTGAGCGCATGGTTACCGCCAGGCCGGAAAAAATGGCCAAGGTAGCCGGCATCCTTGGCGAACCTGTGGAAGGAGCCCCGGTAGCCGACGCGGCAAACATGGCCGTAGAAAGCATACGCCGCCGCATGGGCCTGCTCAAAGTTCCGGCGCGTCTCAAGGAATTCGACCTCTCCCTGGATAAACTGGTTACCGTGGCGGAATCGGCCAGGGACCTTGAATTTGTGTCCTATTCGCCAAAGACCATATCCGCCGAAGATGCCTACGATATTCTAAAACAGGCCTTCTAAAGAAAGGCGGCGGCTGTGATTTCACTTTCAAAACTCGAAAGACTCCCCCGCCATCAACGCCTGAGAAAAATTCTTAAACTGATACGTTTTGCCGAAGAAAGACTTTCCGGCGCGTCAGGCGTTCCGGGTAAAAGCGGAAGGGAATTCAAAAACCAGGAACCGCCTCTGACAAGGCCGCCCCTGACAAGGCCGGTTCTGGCGGAACTTGCCGCGTTACTCGTCATGGACCCGGATTTTTCTCCCGCCCGGGCAGCGGCCCTCAGGGAAGCCCGCGACACCCTCAAAGAAAAAGCCTCCCCCGAACAGGACGGCCCCTCCGTGCGGCGGGCACTCAATACCATAAAGCACATACTTCTTTCTGAAACAGGAAAACAGACCGCCGACTGGGATTTTCTTGACCAAAGCGGAGAACTTGATCCGTCAAGACGGCGTATTTTTCCCGGAATGTTGATTTATCTTGAAGACATACGCTCGCCCTTTAATGTAGGAGCCATATTCCGCAGCGCCGAATCCTTCGGCGTAGAAAAAATCATCCTCTCCCCCCTCTGCGCCGACCCCGAACACAGCCGGGCCAAAAGGAGCAGCATGGGCTGCGTGGACATTGTCCCCTGGCGCCGCGGCGGCCCCGAACCCCTTGAAGAACTCGCATCAACAGGACTCCCTGTTTTTGCCCTGGAAAGCGGCGGCCTTGCCCCCGGAGAATTCTCCTTCCCCGGACAGGGCATCATGCTCATAGGCTCCGAAGAACTGGGCCTCAGCGGAAAAGCACTGGACTCAGCCTCCCTGGGCCGGCTCACCATACCCAGCTACGGCGCCAAAGGCTCCCTCAATGTCGCCGTGGCCGCGGGCATAGCCCTCCACACATGGGCGCAGACACTGATATAAAGGGGGGCGCATTTCCCAACCGCCCTTGTCTCATGTGGTGAATACGTCTATACTATGAACATAAAATTTATGTATTCATAGGCGGATATATGGCTAAGGCGTTTTCCGAACAGGAACGGAATATAATCAATGAAAAACTTAGAGCGGCCTGTGAAGAATGCTGGAACCTCTATGGGTATCAAAAAACCAACATCAGGGACCTTTGTTCGCGGTGCGGCATTTCCCCCGGCGCGTTTTATCTTTTTTACGAGTCAAAAGAGCTTTTATTCGTGGAAACAGCCGAAAGAGT
>JAIRXO010000056.1 GCA_031268255.1 Spirochaetaceae bacterium | reverse complement strand
ATCGAAAAGACACAGCGGCAAACGGAAAAACGGCTTGCGGGAATTATCAAACGCTTTGGCGAGAACGAAACCCGCCGCCTGATAACGCTCATCAACCGCTTCCTGTCAATTATGGAAGAACCTTGCTAAAGGCGGATACCTGGACGGGGAGTCTCATTCCGGCGCCTTGTTCCTCGCGGGGCCCCTGCGCCTTCTGTGCCGTTTTCCCTCGTTCTCGTTCTGGAGCCGGTATTTCCGCACGGTAATGTCGTGCTCCCGGAAGATGAGGCGGACGGCCAGTTCCATTTCGGCCCTGGGGGGATTCATGGGCAGCACAAAACTCCGGGCGGAAAGGAGGGCCTCCTTAAATGACTCAGGCCCCGCGCTTCCCCAGTCAAGGGCGCTTTCAAGATAGTCCCGTACCAGAGAGGAGAGGGCTTCACCGGGAAGCTGTTCAGGCGCGCCGTTGTGGACCTCAAGGCCCTTCAGGTACTGTTCCCTGAAAGCCGGTTTGGTTCTAAAAAGCAGCGCGGCGCTGTACTGCAAATATCCGTAAAGCCCCAGGCTGTCGAGTTTTTTTACGATGACCGCGGCATGGGGAGAATTGACGATCTTGTTGATTTCCTCGGTAAGCCGCGACGGGGACACGTTTTTAAGGAGGGGGGCGTCTTTTTTTATTCTCCAGCGCAGGGAGAAGGGCAGATCATACCCTGTGGAAGCGCCGTATTTTACCGCCCGTATCATACGCACGGGATCATCCTTAAATATAAGGTCCAGGGGAATTATGGGCCTGATACGCCTTGCCTTGATGTCCTTCATCCCGCCCACATAATCAATGACCAGTTCTTTTAGAGGATCGTAAAAAAAAGCGTTCACCGTAAAATCCCTGCGGAGCACGTCCTCTTCTATGGCGCCGTAGGTATTGCTCGTCGGTCCGTCTTTAAGGGAACGAAAGGTAGAAACTTCGAATATTTTCGGGCCGAAATACACATGAACCAGGCGGAAGCGCCGGCCTATGATACGGGAGTTACGGAATACCTTTTTTATTTTTGAAGGGCTCGCGTCGGTAACTATGTCGAAATCCTTGGGAACCTTTCCCATCATCAGGTCCCGCACCGCGCCGCCTACTATATAACTTTCATGGCCCTGGAGCTGGAGGCGGTTTACTATGTATACCGCGTCCTTGTCCACACTGGCGGCATTTATGTGATGTTCATCCGCGGTGTACACGAGGGCTTTTTTGACGGTCTTTCCGTCAGACTGCTTTACATACCGGTAACGCACACGAGCCTCACAGATGCCGTTCCAGCCAGGCGATAAGATTGGCCCTTACTTCTTCGCTGTTTGTCTCATTAAGGGGCTCATGCCTGGCATCGGGATACAGTACATATTCAAGATCGCTTATACCGTGTTTTTTATACGCCTCAACCAGGGCCGTGGGGCTTACGCCCATATCGCCCACCGGGTCCGCCGAGCCGCAGAAAATATACACCGGCAGCTTTCCGGGAATACCCGCCAAAGATTCATCACGGTGAATTTCAGCGAGGCCCTTGAGCATATCACGGTAAAAACCAATACTGCACAGCTTTCCGCAGAGGGGGTCGCCGGCATACGCGTCCACGGCCTTCTCGTCCCGGGAAAGCCAGTCAAAGGGGGTTCTGTTGGGCCTGAAGGGCCGGTTAAAGCCGCCGTCAACCAGGGCCCGGACAAATTTTGACCGCCTTCTGCTTCCTCCGGGCAGGGCTATAAGACTCAGCGCCATAGAGACCAGAATGGGTTTGATGCCGCCGGGCCCCCTGGTTCCCGACAGGGCGCAGCCCGAAAGTCTCCCGCCGTAACGTTCGATATATGCCTGGGATATAAAGGAACCCCAGGAATGTCCCAGCAAAAACAGGGGCCTGTCCCCGTGAATGGCCTTTATTTCGTCAAAAATACGGTCCACATCGGATACTACCCTGAAAAAACCGTCCCAGTCGGCGCAATGGCCGAGCAGCCCCCCCTGGGAGGGGCTGTTGACCGCAGGATCGGCGGTCCTGCCGTGTCCCCGCTGGTCGGCGGCCCAGACCTCAATGCCCCTTTCGCAGAGCGCGCCGGCCAGGGCCGCGTAGCGTAAAGAATGTTCGGCCATACCGTGGACAAGTTGTACAATTGCCCGGGGTGCTTCCTGGGGCCATCGCCGGACAAATAAATCCGCCCCATCGTCCTGAATCACCCTGAGTTGCGTTGCTTCCATGGTATCATTGTACTCCCTATACTATAATTGATTCAATAATGCTATAGTCCTCCAAGGATGGAAACAGGGGATACGTTCAGCGCCCGGGTCGAAAGCCTCGCCTCAGGAGGCGCCGGGGTGCTGCACCTTGGGGGCATGGCCTTTTTTATGGACCTCTGCGCCCCGGGGGATATGGTACGGGGCCGCGTTACCGAATTGAGGGGCAGATGGGGCCGGGCCGAACTTATTGAGGTTCTGGAAGCCTCGCCGCACAGGGTTAAACCGGTCTGCTCCCTTTACGGGCGCTGCGGCGGCTGCGGTCTCCAGCACATTGCCTACGGCGCCCAGCTTGAGGAGAAAAAAAATATGCTCCGGGACACGCTTACCCGTATAGGACAGCTTGCCTATGCCGGGGACCTTTCCCTGACCAGGGGATCGCCCCTGGAATACCGGAACAGGATGCGTTTTCACCGCGCGGAAACCCGGACGGGCGCCGGAGTTCCCGGCCTCAAGGAACGCCGGGGCAGCGCCGTGGTGGCCCTTGACGACTGCCCGGTCTCCGATACGGGGATACGCAGGGCGCTGCGGGACAAAAGCCTCGATGTTCCGGCGGGTAAAAACCACTTTACCGTATATTCCCGGCAGGGTTCCTTTCTTATCGAAGGAAAAAAGGGCCGGGGGACCGTTACCATTGCCGGAAAACGCCTGTTCCTTGATGCCGCCTGCTTTTTCCAGAGCAACGGCGCCCTCCTCGAAGTTCTCATACAGGATATACGCGCCGCCGCCAAAAAGGCCGGTACAGGGCTTCCCGCCGCGGATGTTTTTGCCGGCGTAGGCACCTTTTCGGCCTTTCTCGAAGATATGTTTCCCCGCATGGACCTTGTCGAGGAGGACAGGGAGGCCCTGGCCCTGGCCTCAAAAAACGTCGGGCCGGAATCGCGCTTTTTCCCCCTAAAAGACTACGAATGGGCTTACCGAAATAAGGAGAAGTACGGTTTCATGGTTCTTGATCCGCCCCGGACCGGCCTTTCGGGAACTTTTTCGGATTTCCTTTCGGAACGGGGCCCTCCCCTCCTCGCCTATGTGTCCTGTAATCCCGCCACCCTGGCCAGGGACGCGAAACGGCTCGCAAAAACATACAGCCTTGATTCCCTTAAAGCCTACGACTTTTACCCCCAGACTTCCCATATTGAAAGCCTTGCCGTCTTTACCCGGAAAGGGAAGCCATCATGAAAAAACGGCGTCTGGTTTTGTTGTCCGCCCTGCTTGCCGCCCTGGGTTCGCAAGGCGCACTTTTTGCCCAGGAAGCCGCCATCGCCCCCCTGTGGAGGCAGGCCCTGGGCGCGTCGGTCCTGGGGAGGCCCGCCGCCCAGGTTGAGTCCGTGGTTACTGTCTGCGACGGGGGAACCCTCAAATCCTACAGCCGCCGGGGAACCTTCCTCTGGAATTACTTGGCCGGGGGCCGCCTGGGTTCCCATATAAGCCGTTCAAGGGAAGGCACAAGCTATGTCTGCAGGACCAACGGCGTGTTTATCGCCGTAAACCGTTCGGGCCGGGAACTGTGGCGTGTCCGCCTCCCCTCCCCGCTTTCCGCGCCGGCCCTTATAGGCTGGGACGGAAGGCTCTTTGTACCCTGCGGCAGTTCCCTGCGCTGTTATACCGCGGCGGGCTACCTGCTCTGGTCCCATGAGTTTGACAGCCCCCTGGGCTTCGGCCCCCTGTCTGACAACAGGGGCGGCGTCATTCTGGGCCTTGAGCCAAAGGACGGCGTTTTTTCCGTATACAATATTACCCATTCCGGTGGAATTTCGGCCTACGCCCTCAGCGAAAAACCGCTCAGTGTTCTTCCTCTGGAACTGGACACCGGAGGGACGAACAAAGCGGGCCTGGCCTTTGTCTACCAAAGCGGCAGACTCGAATGGAGGGGCGGCGGGGAAGCCATTACCCTTGCCCGTCTGCCTTCACCGCCTCTGGGGGCCGTAAGCCGGGGAAACAGGCTCGCCCTGGTTCTTGAGGACGGCGCTGTCCATCTCTTTGACGGCGAAACAAAAAGCGTCCTGTGGACCGGCGAGAGCCATCTTTCCCCCGGAAACGCGGAAAAAGACATTTCCATGCTCTATGATGAAAGGGGCATCTACGTCCTCTCCCCTTCGGGGGCCGCGGGCTTTGCCGGGGACGGCAGAAGGCTCTGGCTGCTCCGCCTCAGGGGCACGGCCTCCTGTCCGGCCTTTGGCCCGGAAGGTGTACTGTATTCGGGAGGCAGCGACTGGATACTCTATGCCTACCGCCTTGAGGAGCGGGTACTCAGAATAGGCCAGTCCCTGTACGGCCCCCTCCCCGAAGGGAGCTATGGCCTGGGGAATCCTCCCCCTTCGGACCTCGGCTCAGGCGGTCCCGATCTGAGGGACTATCTTGTCAACCAGGAGGACACGGTGAGGGAAATTCTGGAGCGTATCGCCGGCAGCATCAGGGCGGGAAGCGTAGGCCGGGACGAGACTGAATATACGGCCCTGCTCATGGAAATAGGGGGCAGCGCCTCAGGGGCCGAGGTACGGCGCGATACGGCGGTCCAGACCGCATTCAGGGCCGAAGCCCTGCGGCTCCTTTCGTTTATAGGTTCCCGGGAGACCATACCCTTTCTGGTAAGGGTCTTTTCGCGGGACCGGGACAGTTCGGTCAAGGCGGAAGCGGCGGCGGCCATAGGCCGTATAGGCGTCGATCCTGACGGCCTTGCCCTGGGCGCTTTTGCCGCCCAGAGCTTTCCCCCCGGCCTCGTGCGGGATAATTACCTCCTCCTGTCCATGGCCGGGGCCATAGGTTCGCTCTGCCGCTTTTCGGGCCCTCCTTTAAGCGACGCGGGCATAAAACTCCTCATGAGCCTCGGCAGGGACGATATGCCCCTTCTGGTTCGGAACCGGGTCAGGGACGAACTTGCTTCCCTCAGATAGCACCGGCTTTAACACCCCGCAAAAAAAGAAGGGGGGCGCATTTCCAGGCTTTTTTTGCCCTGTGACACCTTCGTTGTCGCGCCCCCCTGCGCTGCATCCGGCCTTTGGCCGTATTCCGCTACCCCCCAAAAAATACCGAAGGTATCAGCCCTCACAGCGGATGAAATCAGCGCTTCCTTAGGCAAAATATTTTTTAGAAACTTTTTCCCAGGATTTTTCAAAAGTAACTCTCAAATCATTGGCAAATCTTCGCATAACGGTATTACTTTCATCATAAAAATTTTCTTCCGGTATAAAAAGTTCATATACGTTTATATCAAATATGTTTGCCATTTTTACAAGGGTCTGTGAAGAAACCCAACTTTTACCCGTTTCAACATCAGCCAAAAAATTGGTAGAAATATCAATCTTTTCCGCCAGAACCACCTGCGACCAGCCCCGTAACCCCCGGTAATGCTTGATATTGGCGCTTAAAATTTTTCGTAATTCCTTTTCTTCCATTGATAATATCCTAGTGTCCCTATTGTTATTAGTAATTGACAACAAGACAAATGGGTATTATCATATTATGACCAGTGGTGTTATCATAGCATATTAAATGGAGATTTTATATATTTCAATCGTTAAAGGGCGGTTCGGTTAGTGTAAGGTGCCTGGCACCTTTTAGAATTATTTTGGAGGATGTATGAAAAAGTTTAGATGGGGAATGATTAGCACGGCGGTTCTGACAGGGATTGTTATAACCGCCTGCGCCTCAGGCGCGGTTTCGCCTTCCGCCGGCAGGGCAAGGAGCGGGGATTTTCTTTCCACGGTATCCTGGGACGCGGAATACGACGTGGTGGTTGTAGGTTTTGGCGGCGCCGGGGCAAGCGCGGCCATAACCGCCGCCGACGCGGGGGCCAGGGTGCTCCTTTTGGAAAAGGCGCCCGATGGAGAAGAGGGCGGCAATACCCGT
>JAIRXO010000296.1 GCA_031268255.1 Spirochaetaceae bacterium | reverse complement strand
TCGAACAATAATGCGCTCCAACACATCTATCCTTTGAGTTAATCATCCATCCATCAAAATGACCATCTTGAGGTAAACTAATCGAAATTCACGAACTTGAAATGAATTGTCGTCAAGGTCCGCGCTGTCTGAGGGTGGAATATCCGCGTCTGTACCGGCGCGGCCCCTTTCAATCTCATCGGCAAAGCCGCTTAAAAGGTCCTCGGGTATGCCGTCCCCCTCGGGAACGGAAAGATCATCGGGTATGGTATCAAGAAAAGCGCCAAAATCAAGGTCGTCCCCTTCCGGGCCGCCCTGAACGCCGCTTTCGGGAGCATTATCCGGCTTGGCGTCATTGGACGAGGGTTGGCCGGGAAGCTCCGGCGTATTGAGGGGAAGATGCCGTTCCGCCATAAGCACAGCTTCATTGGCTATGGCGTTAAAAGAGGTGATAAATTCTTCAAGCTGCTTTCTTGACGGCATAATTAAGATATTGAAGCATCAGCCGATAATTGTAAAGAACATGAAGAACTTGACGATTCTGGCGCTTCTACTGCTTATTATCGGCAATACCAGTGCGGTAGATATGGAATCTTATCAATTTATTGATCATCTCCTGTCAATTCCCGAACCGGGAGTCCCGGAAATTTACGAAGACGCGGTGATTTTTACCCAGCCTTCAAGCTACAGGAGGGTAGGCATAGCCTTTGCCCACGAGGGCTATGGACGGATTTACTGGTTTAGAAAGCTCATTATTTCAGGCGAGGAGCCCGTTCCTTCAAGAAGAAATGATGAACAGGGCCTTCCCCCCGTACTCAGGGTGGTTCAGCAGGATTCGGGAATCCTGTTTCATGTATATACCTTTCCTGAGGGAATAGGGGAACTTTACTACCGCCTGGTCATAGACGGTCTTTGGACCACTGATCCGGCCAATCCCCGGTCCCGAATCGACCAAAAAACCGGCATTACCCAGTCGGTTATCAGCCTGCCGGAAACCCGGCCCGAAGCGCCTGTTTTTGACCCCAGTCAGGCGGGAAGTTTCACCTTTAGCTATGCCGCGCCTCCGGGAGAACATATCACCGTAGGGGGGAACTTTAACAACTGGGACCCTTTCATGTATGTTCTTAAAGAAACCAGGCCCGGAATCTACACCCTGACACTGCCCCTTCCGCCGGGAACCTATCATTATGTGTTTTTCCACCGGGGCCGGCGCCTGCTTGACCCGCGCAACCCTCTCAGGGCCTACACCCGCGAAGGCCAGGGCGCCTCGGAAGTGCAGGTCAGGTAGCCCGCCCGGAACGCGGCGGATGTGGTCCGGCAGGGTATTTTCCTACTGATTCTGATAAAATGAGGGTTTGTATGCTTATTTTTATATATTTATTGTAAAATACTCCATAAATTTAATAAAAAAATTTGACAATAGTTTCATTAATTTTTACTATTTAGTTATATTATATTGAAGGAGCATTCATGACAAAGCAAACGACAAAGCAAACCAAAGTTCCCGGAGAAGTATTAAAAAATGAATTTCTCGCAGCCTATCAGCTTACGATCTCCAAGGTCGCCAAAGAAATCGGCATCAGTTCTGCCCAGTTAAATAACATTGTGAATAACAAGCAGAAAATATCCATTCCTGTTGCCCTGCGGCTCGCCAAGTTTTTCGGCAACACAGCCGAATTCTGGGTTGAACTTCAGACCACCCACGATCTTGCCCAGGCAGCCAGGGATTCAAAACTCTTATCGGCGCTGAAAGACATCAAAAAGGCGCAAAAACCGAAAGGGAATGCCCAGATCATTACCTTCAGGCGGGGCCGTCCGGCAAACCGGGCCAAACCGATCAGGAAACCGGCAAAGGCAAAATCCTCAGGCGGCAGGAAGGCGGCGGGCAAATAAGCTCAAAGACCCTGCCGGGTTTTTAGGGCTTTTTATATGGGGATACAGGACCGCCTGTATCCCTTTTCGTTTAGCGGCCTATGATGCCCAGTTCCGTGAGGCCGTTATAGATAAATTGAACCGCGAAGCCCGCGAGAATAAGGCCCATGATTTTTTCCATGATGAAAATACCCATGGCGCCGAGAAAACTGAGCAGCAGGCTGCTGCACCTGAGAATAACAAAGGTTACGGCGAGGCTTATGAGAATGGCGGGAAAAAGCAGCGAAAAGGAATACAGCCAGCTTTTGCCGCCGGTAATAAACATAATAATTACCGTCAGTATCCCCGGCCCGGCGATAAGCGGTATGGCCAGGGGAAAAACAGCAACCGAAACGCCCGAATTCTCAAGCGGCCCGGACGCATGGGCCTCATCCGAAGGAACAGAACGGGTTCCGGGCCGCGAATAAATCATCTCAAAGGCAATAAGAAAGAACAGTATGCCCCCTGAGATATAAAAAGCCCCCGGCATGATGCCAAAAAAATCAAGCAGTATCTTTCCCGCCAGAAGAAAAACAAGAAGCACAAAACCGGCGGCAAGCAGGGCCTTGACAATGATACGCCGCCTGGCCGCATCGTCATAGCGGGAAGTAATGGCAAGAAACTGGGGAACCATTCCTATAGGGTCCATTACGAGGAGAACGGTAAAAAGTATACGAAGAAAATCAGCGGCCATAAAAACATTTACCCCGGCAAAAGGGAAGGGCTGTTTGACAGCCCGGCCTTTGACGCCCTGGGGGAACTAGACCCCCACTACGGCGCTTACCTCGGGGATTTCCTGTTTAAGGTAGGATTCTATGCCCTGTTTAAGGGTCATCTGGGCCATGGGGCAGCCGCCGCAGGCGCCGGTCAGCTTGACCGATACCGTGCCGTCATCGGCAACAGACACAAATTCAACATCGCCCCCGTCAGCCTGAAGGCTGGGCCGTACATTCTCCAGTGCGGTTTTAACCTGTTCTTCGAGCATGATTCACTCCTAGTACCTTAAATATACCAAAAACCGGTTCTTTATACAACAGCCGCCCGCGGCGGGGGTATAGTTTACTATTTCCGTGTTTCGCGCGCATTGAAACACTTCCCCTTGAGATATATACTTACACAATATGGTCTGGAGCGGGATTTTATCGTGCTTTCAGGCCAGGGGAGAGCCCATGGCTGCTGAATTTGATTTTTCTATAGAAGAACTTGGAAAGCGAAGTATTAAATCGCCTATACATTTGTCCAAAGTTCAGGGTGATTTTATTGCCAATTATGTTACGGATGACAAATTTGTCAGGATCGATGTTGATGTTACGCCGGGCGCGCAGGAGTCTATCGAAAAATCACAGGTTCTTGAATGTGCCGGACCCCGGGAGATGCTCTATTTCTCGCCCCAGCATGTTCATGCCGGCATAGTAAGCTGCGGCGGGCTCTGTCCGGGGCTTAATGACGTTATCAGGGCCATAGTGCGCTGCCTCTGGTACCGTTACGGGGTGAGGCGGATTTCGGGCATACGGTACGGCTACAAGGGCCTCATTCCCGAATATGGCTTTGACACCAAGGAACTTACCCCCGAGGTTGTTGACGATATTCACAAAATAGGGGGAACCGTCCTGGGAAGCGCCAGGGGAGGCGGCAAACAGGTAACCGAGATCGTTGATTCCATGGAAAGGCTTAACCTCAACCTGTTCTTCTGCATAGGCGGCGACGGAACCCAGCGGGGCGCGCTGGACATTGCCGAGGAGATTACCAGGCGTCACCTCAAGATAGCCGTTATAGGAATTCCCAAAACCGTTGACAATGACTTTTCCTTTATAGAACGTTCTTTTGGGTTTGATACGGCGGTAACCAAGGCCGTCGAAGTAGTTACCGCCGCCCACATGGAGGCCCATTCCCAGATTAACGGCATAGGCCTGGTTAAACTCATGGGCCGCGAATCAGGCTTTATCGCCGCCCATACGGCGCTTGCGAGCCACGAGGTAAACTTCTGCCTCATACCCGAAGTTCCCTTTGACCTCGAAGGCCCCAACGGTTTTCTCCGTCATCTGGAAAGCCGCCTGATGCGGCGTCACCACGCGGTCATTATTATCGCCGAGGGCGCCATGCAGGACAAACTGGTCAAGGAAGTCAAAAAAGACGAATCAGGAAACCTCAAGATGGAAGATGTCGGCAGGTATCTCAGGGACTGTATAGAGGAATACTTTAAGACCAAGGGCCGGGAGATTAACCTTAAATACATTGACCCCAGCTATGTAATCCGTTCAGCGCCGGCGGCGCCGGTTGATTCAATCTACTGCGAAAGGCTGGGCAACGCCGCGGCCCATGCCGCCATGGCAGGCAAGACAAAAGTCATCATAGGACTTATCAATAATGAATTTGTCCATATCCCGATGAAAGCTGCCGTTTCCCAACGTAACCATGTGGACCCCGAAGGCAGCCTCTGGAGGGATACCCTTGACGCCACGAACCAGCCCATACTGATGATCAACGATGACCGGGGCGCGAACTTCGCGCATTTTTCAGAGGAGAACAATTCATAAGGTATGAACTATGTCGCAAAGGGAGGAGCATCATTTGATATTTCCGACGGGGAGCTTGACGGGCTTTTTTCCGAAGCCCTTGCCACAGCCCTCAAGGATGTGGGGGACCCCCGCCCGGTACTGATACTGCCCCCTGACAGCACAAGGCTCCACTCCCGCGCCGGCCAGCTCTGCGATATAGCGGTGCGCGAACTCCTCGCACTGGACCGTAACAGGGTAGGCGCGGTGATGCCCGCCCTGGGAACCCACCGGCCCATGGGGGACGGGGAAATCAGGATGATGTTCCCCAATACACCCCGTTCCCTTTTCAAGGCCCACGACTGGCGTAATGATGTGGTGGAACTGGGCAGACTCGACGCCTCATGGGTAGAGCAGGTCTTTGGTTCATCCTCTGCCGCCTTTTCCATGGACTGGCCGGCACAGGTCAACAAATGCCTCCGGGACGGAAGCTATTCCCTTATCATATCGCTGGGGCAGGTAGTTCCCCATGAAGTAATGGGCATGGCCGGCCATTTAAAAAATATTTTCATCGGCTCAGGCGGGGCCGAAACCATACACAAAAGCCACTTTCTCGGCGCATCCTACGGACTCGAACATCTCATGGGACACATTGACACGCCGGTACGCGCCCTGCTCGACGAAGCCTACAGACGCTTCGAACACCTGCTCCCCCCGGTGCTTCACGCCCTTACCGTGCTGGGACCGCGCTCCCCCCAGGAAGCCAGGGCCTCAGGCAGAACACCCGGCTCTCTTGCCCTGCGGGGCTTCTTTGTGGGCTTCGGCAGAGACTGTTTTGAGGAAGCCGCGAAACTGTCCCGGTCCATAAATATTGAAATTCTGGAAAAACCCATACACAGGGCAGTAGTCTTTCTTGACCCCCAGGAATACAAAAGCACCTGGCTGGGAAACAAGGCCATATACCGCACCCGCATGGCCATGGCAGATAACGGCGAACTGACCATACTCGCCCCGGCCCTTGACCGCTTCGGCGAGGACCCGGAAATAGACCGCCTCATACGGAAATACGGCTACAGACCCGCGTCCGAGATCATCCGTTCCGCAGCCGAAAACCAGGACCTCGCCGCCTCCCTCGGCGCGGCGGCCCACCTCATACACGGCTCAAGCGAAGGCCGCTTTAAGATACGCTACTGCCCCGGCGCCGGATTAAGCCGGGAAGAGATTGAATCAGTCGGCTATGCCTGGGGCGACATCAAGGAATACAGCGAACTCCTTG
>JAIRXO010000249.1 GCA_031268255.1 Spirochaetaceae bacterium | reverse complement strand
GAGGCCGAATTCCGTGAGCGCGTCCACATAGCCCTGCAGCCTGTCTATCGACGAATACACGCCGTGGTGATCACTTTGGAGAAGCTCCAGGAGGCCTCCGGCATCATGACCGGGAGCCTCCCAGAATCCGGCAAAAAACGCGATGTGGCGGCGGCCCTGCTGGAGCAGGTATTTTGTCGCTGTATAGCATCCGGCCCTGTCGTCGTAGTAGACATGGGGAACGCCGTCAATAAGGCCGCGGCGCGATACAATAACCACGGGCAGTTCCCTGTTCAGGGTTTTTTCAAAATATGCGACGCTCTCTATCGAAACCGGGCAGTACAGGATGCCGCTGGGGGATGTCTGCCGGGCGGCGTCAACGCACCTGATTTCTTTTTCGATATTTCCGTTGCTTTGATATACCGAAAGGCTGTAGCCCTTTTCCATACAGGTATCCGCGGCGCCCTGGAGCAGGGATGTGAACATATTTGTCTCAAAACTGGGGAGTATGATACTTATTACATTAGAGGTACCTGTCCGGGTAGACCGGGCGCTTAAAGTTGGGGTATAGTGCATGGCCGTTATAGCGGGTTCCACCTTGTGCCTGAGTTCATTGTTTACATTCGTGTTCCCGTTAAGGACACGGGAAACCGTAGGAACAGAAACTCCGGCAAAACGCGCTACATCGACTATGGTCACTTTACCCATTCTGCTGTCTCCTATTCTTTTTTAAACGAGGCTCCGGCCGCTTCCATCGCCTCAAAGAAACCCGGAAATGAAACCGCCGCGCACTCGGCGTCCCGTACTGTAGTAACGCCGGCGGCGGCAAAACCGCAGACCAGCATGGCCATGGCCACCCGGTGGTCTTTATGACTTTCAATCACCGTACCGGTAAGTTTTTTACCGCCGTGGACAGTCATCGTTTCGGAACTGGTTTCTATCAAGGCTCCCATTTTGCCAAGTTCCGCGGCCATCACCTGTACACGGTCTGTTTCTTTGAGGCGTACCGCCGCGAGGCCGGTAAACACTGTATCGCCTTCGGAAAAGGCCGCTGCCACTGAAAGGGCGGGGAGCGCGTCAGGAGTATTCCTGAGATCAAAGCTGAACCCTGATTTTAATGTACTGCCGCCCTTTACAATGAGTCTTTTATTGGCCCTGTCCTTGGTAATATTTGCCCCCATCTGGATAAGATAATCAATGATCACTTTATCGCCCTGGTTATCATCAAAGTCAATCGCGTCAATAGTTATTGCTGAATCAGATATCAGCGCCGCGACCGCGGGGAACGCGACTCCCGACCAGTCGCTGGCTATGGTTATTTCGCAGGGGCTGTATTTTTGCCCGCCTTTTACAAAAAACCGCTTAAAATCAGGTGATCTTTCCGCTGAAACGCCAAAGCGTTTCATCCAGTCAAGGGTCATGTCAAGATACGGGGTTTCTCCGGGTTCTTTAAGGAGAATTTCAGTATCCGCCTCAAGCAGCGGGGCGCTCATTAAAATTGAAGTAACATACTGGGAAAGAAGCCCATCCAGGTGCGCCGTACCTCCTTTCATGGGCCCGCGGATAATGACCGGACAGGCGTCCGTATCCGGCCTTGAGGTAAACGCTTCCGCGCCGAGTTCTCTCAGTGCCGCAAGCAGAGATTTTATGGGGCGTCGTCTTATTTGTTCATCGCCGGTGATAAAGGTATACCCGTCCAGCAGGGCCGCCATGGATGACACAAAATACGCAGCCGAGCCTGAGTTCCCGGTATCAATATAATTTTCGGGAACTTGCAGGCCGTCTTTTGGCCCCATGACGGTCCAAACGCCTTTTTCCCTGATTGTTTTGGCGCCAAAGGCCTCTGCCGCCTCCATGGAGCTGAGGGCATCCAGACTGGGCAGAGGATTGCGAATAACGGATGTCCCCCTGCAAAGGGTAGAAAGAAGAACGGCCCTGATGGTCTGGCTTTTTGCCCCGGGAACGGTTATGCTGCCTTTGAGTGATGATTTTGACGAACTTACGGTCATGCTATTTTTCCTCCTGGGTTTTCATATTTTTTCCGACAGCAGTCCGGTAACTGTTTGATAGACCTCGTCAGCGAAAAATCCTTTGGCATAACAATCAATCCACCGCTGCCGCATTGTATCTGATAATACGGATGCGGTTATTTTGTTGAATTTGGCAATCAATTCTTCTCCTGACGGCGGATTTTCCGGCGACCAGGGATGATCCTGATCCCGGATAAGTTTTGTACCGTTTTTCAGGGTGATTTCGACCCGCATGGGACGGACGCCGGGAGGCAGGGAGGCGGCGTCCTGTTTTACCTGTATTTTTTGGACAAGTTCCAAAAGGATTTTATTGGAACGCATGGGGGGCTCAAATTCTTCGAGACCCAGTTTTCCGGCGACAAGGGCGGCTCCAACGGCATAGGGGAGGCTGTACTGACAGCGTACCTTGGAATCAAAGCCGCCGCGGGTACTGTACATTTCCATAAAGGGCGGCCCGTACACGGTAAGCGAAACGACCTCACCGGCGTGGAAACGGTTTTCTTCTTTGAGCTTGAGCGCCGCCGCCACCGGCGCGTGGAACCAGCGGTTACAGGGATAGGGCTTAAAATAGGTATCCATAATTCGGAAGCGCCTGCCCAAATCGGCGAACAGAACCGGGTAATCTCCGGCGTTAAGCGGGGCAAGGCCGAAAGGAGCGGAAAAACCGGCGCGATGTTCAAGTATGTCCGCGTCGCCCTGTAGATTGAGACACGAGAAGCGGACCGCGTTTATTCCAAGATAATTGGGCCAGCCTGAATACAGGCATTTGCCCGAAGCGCCAGAAACAGCGGTTGAATAGGCGCCGATGGGAAACAGCCCTGCCAGAGACAGGGCGCCGGTGATTGTATCAGCGTTAAGCCCGGCGGCTTTGGCATAACCGGCTATGGCGGCAAACGCCCCCATAGTACAGGGGAAATGCACGTTTTTTTCGAGAAGCCGGGGTGAATAAAAACGGCTGATACGGGTACCCGTTTCATAGGCCGCGACTA
>JAIRXO010000245.1 GCA_031268255.1 Spirochaetaceae bacterium | reverse complement strand
AGAGCGGCGCCGAAACGGCGAGGCTTTCGGCGTAGTTGGCCAGGTCATCCTCTATGCCCAGGCTGCCGGAAATTCCCATATAGTCAAGGCTGCGGTAAAAGGAACGGCGGAAACCTGTGTTTCCCTGGACAGTACCGAAGCGGAAGGGAAACTCAAGCCTCCCCCGGCTGTCCTCAGTGGCAATGGCCTGTACGAGGTTGAAATCAGAGGCGCCTTCGGCGCCCAGGGAAAGGCCCACGGGGTTTTTTGTGAGGGAGCCGGTGAACACGCCGTGGGTTCTCCGCGCCCTGATGCCCTGGCCGCTGTCGGGCTTCATGAGAAAGACGCTTTCCGTCCATCCTGTTCCGTAATTGTTAAGCCAGTCCTCCGGTTCTCCATCGCGCTCGCGCCATTGCCAGTCAATGTCGGCGTCAACGCGGAGGGAACGGTCGTTAAGAAACTGGTAGCCCGTGCCAAGACTCCAGTTCCGCAGAAGGTCCTGGTTCTGGTAGTCAATGACCGAAGCGGCCTGGGTTCTCAAGCGGTCAACATAACCGAGAGAAAATTCATGACGCAGCCTTTTGTCCGCCGGTCCTGAGTTAAAGGATTCCCGCAGGGCAAGGGGGCCGAAACTTTTTTCCACGCTGTGACCTGCCTGCCAGAGATGCTGTTCTTCACCTACCAGGAGGCGGAGTTCCCCGCCGAGACGGGCCCCTAAAAGCGTAAACTTTGTCGAGGAACGGCTTTGCAGGGCCGCCTTGAGTTCCGGCCCGGCAGAGTCCGGCCTTCCCCTTACAGAACTTTCCAGGGCTGTTTCCGCGCTGAGATTGGAGACTATAGTCCTTTCCCCCATAACGAGGACCGCCCCGTCCCTGGACCAGGAAGCGGAAAGCCCCAGATTGCCCCGGTAATAGGGCTTTGAGTCCTCAAGGGCTATTTCGTCAATGGAAAAGCTGCCTGTTCCTCCTGCCGGAATAAGGTACACGGCCATATACATGGTCCTCCCGGCCGACTCATCCGATTCGGCCGGATCGGAGCGCGGCGGACGGTAATGGACAGAAGCGGATGGGGCCGCCGCGCCGTTTACCGAAACGCCCTGAGCGCCCCCGCCATATTTGATTTCGACCCTGTGCCACTGGTCAGAACTGAAAAGGTTACCGGGAATTTCAGCGTCAAGGTACAGGGATGAGGAATCCTTGAGCGCCTCGGGACCGGGGCCTGCGGCGACGTGGAGAACAGTCCCCGTAACAACAGGGGCCTTGTAATAAAAGACAAGTTTTTCGTAATCGGCAAAGGGTATGGCGCTGTAGCGTCCGTCAACTCCCGCGCCTTCGCCTGCACTGATGCCTTCATAATCAACTTTAAGGACGCGCTGGGAGGCGCTTCCCGGATGGAAACGGTCTATCTCATCCCTGAACGCCGTCCTGAGGGTCGTATCGGGGACTTCCATGGCGCTGACCTTTCCCGAAGAAAAAACAGAAATCACTTCGCCTGAAGTAGTAACGCCCATGGGCCGCAGGGTGGAGCCCCGTACCATGAGGGGGCCCGCCAGGACTCTGCCGTCAAGGGATGACAAACCGTCATGGGCTATGAGTATACGCATATAGTTTGCGGCGCCGATTTTTTCCCTGTCCTCAGGGGAAAGATTAAGGGCTATGTGAACCCAGTTCCCGCTTTGGAGCGATGTCGTAATGGCGGACAGACCGGGATCGGCACTCGATGAGTCATAGACAAGCTGCTCAACAATGAGGCTGGGGTTTTCGCCCGAAAAATTATCCTTGTCCCTCAAGGGGCCGAACTGGACGAGGATTCTCAAGGATGGAGGAAGGGGGAAGGAAAATCCGTAGAGCCGCAGGGGCACTGTGACGCTTCCCGCGTTCTCGAGGTTTGCCCCAAGACCCTGAAGGGGAGTTTCAAAGCCTGTCCATATTTGGCCTGGATCAAGGGAGAACTCGGCGGCAAGGATCACCGTGTCGCTCCCGTCATCCCTGGCAGGGTAGGGGCCTTCCATGGAAGAGACCACCGGGGCGCTTGAGCTTATGCTTTTAAGTGAGGAGCCTCCCAGGGGGCCTGTTTCCCGGTAATTGCGGTACACCAGCAAAGCCCGGTTTGCCAGGGTGAACGCGGGGGTTCCCGGTATGGAAGTTTGAATGGCCGTTACAGCGGCTGTCAATGAGGGAGCGAGGCTGGTAAAGGAATCCCTTGAGTTGTAGGGCCATTCAAGCTGGGCGCCTTCCATGCCCGCTACGCGGTACAGGCCCGTGGTGTCGGGTTGTTCCATGCCCAGGCCCAGGGTAAGTTTGGTCCTGAAATGTTCGTCCTCCCAGGACGCGAGGGAACTAAAACCCACAGTGCCGGGATTGGAGACGCCGGCCTCTGAATACGCGTCACCCGAAGCGTTGAGGTTCCACCTGAGGCCCAGGGCGGCGGCGGTTCTGAATTTTTCCCCCGGCGTCCATACCGCGCCAAGGCCGGCGGCAAGGCTCCCGTCGCGGGTCATGTCGCTGCGTTTCAGATAACTTACCCTGACAAGTTCGTTAAAGCCCGGAGGCGTCTCGAGGCTTATGGTTCCGTTCCGCTCGTCAAAGCTAAAACGGGGGTCCTCAAGACCTTCCCGGTATACATGAATCGATCCGGGGACCACATCGCTTCCCAGGACCAGTGATGAGGAAGAACCGTAATTGGTAAAGCGCACGGCGAGGTCCCGTGCAGGCTGGCTGTGGCCGGGCAGGTAGATTTCGGGGTACATATCCGCCAGGGGCCAGCGCCTTTCAGCGTCACGGTAACCGGCCTTTCCGTCCTTGAGCAGCTCGTACACCTGGCGGGACGCGGCCGAAGGCGCTTCAATGGAAAGTTCAGGTATGCCTGAATCCCGCAGCGTATAGAGCGAATAACCCTGATAGTGACTGCCTGACGAGGGGTAAATCAGCGCGGCATCCTCTGAGGCGCTTGAAGGCGCGGTGTAACGGTTCCTTCCCTCAAAGGGCGAAAAGGTCCCCGGTTCGTAAATAACCAGGGCGTTGGTTCCGTTAAGGGTAATGGTCCCCGGCCTGTTTGCGGCGGTTTTCAACAAAGCGTGATCATCCTGACCGGGCTGGGGATAATCGGCCAGGGAGATGACCGGGGGAGGATTCTGATTAAAGGCGGCCTGGACCTTTCCCAAAAAGCCGGAAGCAACACTGTAGAAACCTGTGCCCATATCGGCATCGTAAGAAGCCGCCGTGGCTGGGCCGTACACCACCGCCACCCGTCCTGATGCTTCACTTTTAAGTTCCACTATACCGTAATGGGAACTGGCCGCGTATTCCGAAGGCAGGGCGGCGCGGTAGCGCCTTCCGTCACCGCCTGAATAAGCGCCGTTACGGTCCTCGATATATACGTCGATACTCCCGCTTATGTTTTCGGAAGGAAGCGTGAACCAGCGGCCCCTCTGGTTCCCCTGGGCGGGAACGTTTTCAAAAGTCCTCTCCCGGTTTCCCACCCAGACCCGCTCTTCCCTGGCCGCCATGTCAAGGCGGAGGAGGCTGTGTACGGCAAGCTCCGAGGAACCAAAGCGGCCGTAGACGCCGAAATTTCCCGGCGCGTCCCCGCCCAAATCAAGGTAGGGGAATACCGGAAAATCAAGGCCCGTATTGCCTATACCCACATACTGGATTGTCTCTCCGTCAAGTCCCTGGTATCCTGCCCTGTAGGTGTTGACATCATAATCATCAAGAAAGGATGCTTCCAGAAACCACCTGTCCCGTATCCACAGGGAAAGGGTAATGTCCGCTTCCTGGGTAAAGAGCAGGGGCGAGTCAGGCGATACCGCCTCAAAGCCAAGGTTGCTGTGGGAGAGGCCCCAGTTGAGGCTGAGGCTTCCCTTCCAGAAACCCGATACATCCAGGGACACGTCCGAGTCCCCAATCTTATAGGAAAAAAGTTCCGCCCTGTCCTCTTCCCTGATAAAACCGGTAAGCGTTTCCAGTTCTTCCGCACTGGGTGTCCCGGCCTCCTGGGCGGCAAGGGGAGCAGTGGAGAGGAGACAGAGGAATAATACGCCAAGACGCCGGAAAAGCCGGGACGCGAAGCTGGACCTGAGGTAAAAACGGATGTACCGGTCCTGCCGGCTTCGCAAAACGACCATTTTTCGAGTATAGTATACTTATCGGTGAAAAATATGATAGTTTCCATGATTCAGCTTATATTTGAGATACCCGAAGCCGGCAGTATCAAGGACAAACGGCGCATAGTGAGTTCCCTCAAGGAAAAACTCCTGAGGCGTTTTCACATAAGCGCCGCCGAGGTTGACCTTCAGGATTCCCTGGCCTTTGCCCAGTTGGGAGGCGCCGTGGTGTCCAATTCCCGGCAGTTCGGCGAATCGGTCTTGCACAAGGCCCTCGCCATGATAGAAAATGACGTGCCGGTTCGTATTCAGGATGTTCAGATTTATTCTGAAGAATTTTAACGGAGTGTATAATGAAGCGTATTCTTTTCCCCTGTCTTGTTCTCTCTGTGCTGTTTTCCTCCTGTATTGGCGTGGATTCAAAAATAACCATTTCCCGTGACGGATCGGGCGCCATCACGGTACAGTACCGCGTACCGGAAGAACTACAGGCCCTTGGCGAACTTGACGGCAATGAGTCAAGGCCCACCGTGCCTGTGGGGCAGCTTGATATACGGCGCGGCGTGGACAGGATAGAAGGTCTCAGCCTTGAGTCATTTTCCGAAAAGAGGGACGGCCGCGACAGGGTATACAGCCTCAGTCTCGCGTTTACCAGCATGGACGCCCTCACGGCATTTCTCAATAATTCCCTGGGCAGCGCCGTCCTGGACCGGAACAGCCTCAGCCTCAGCCTTTCGTCAGGCGGAAAAATCGACAGCGATCTCAGCGGCCTGGTCCGTCAGCAGTCCTCAGGCTATACCTTCCGCCTCAGCGTACAAAGTTCCCTTGGCGGAGACACCAAAAAATTTGAATACGAGATTCCCATGGACGAACTCCTCCTTTCCGAAAACCCCGTGCGTCTTGATATAGAAATTTAGAGTAACCGCGCCTTACGGCAGGGGCAGCGTTTTTTCCACGCTGAGTATATAGTCGTCCCCGCCTGACCGGGCGGGAAGGGGACGGTAAAGCATCGCGGCCCTTATGCTGCCCGAAAAATCCTGGGGCAGTACCAGTTCTGTATGAAAGGGATTATCGGGTTCCTCGCCGAGAATAAACGAAACAGACCTGTTGTCCTGGGAAAACCGGTAGGGCATGGGGGAGTCATATATTACCAGGGGTTCGCGGCTTTCCAGGCTCAGGGTAAAAAGAAGGGGCGTCTGTCCCGCCTCCAGGCTGAGGCGTATGATGCGGCGGTCAAGGAATACGCTGCTTTCCGCGTTGACCGAAAGAAGCCCGTCTTGGGCAAGGCGCCGCGCGGGCCCTTCGCGGGGCGTGCGGGAAAGCCATAAAGCGCCTGAGAAAAAAAGCAGCAGCGAAACGCCCACGGCGCTAAGACGCTTCTTCTTAATCAAATGCCCCGCACGGGGCCGCCAGGACGTTCCATCATCGCGTACAGCCTTCCCCGTTGCCCGCGCTTTTTTCGCCCTGTTCCGCCTGGAAAGATATTCGGCGCGGTGGAGAAGCAGAAAGCTGGGGAGCAGGATAAGGGCCGCGTACAGGGTTATGTAAATATTTCCCGATCCGATAAGTTCAAAGAGACGGGTATAGCCGCCCCTGGCAAGCTCGATAAACGCGGAGAGAATTTGCAGCGGCGTAAGAAGGGCGCAGGCTATGACCAGGGGAGCCTTTCTGAATACAGAGCCAAGAAGGGCAAAAAGATAGGCCCAAAGAAAGAGCAGCACAAAGCTCAAGTCCAGGGCGGCGGCTATCATGCTGCCCGCGATGGTAAGGATCACCGCGGCGTTGCCAAAATAATTTCCCTTGCGGGGAATCCTTATGCGGGAAAAATAGGGAACCAGAAAATTATACAACGCCAGGGCGCAGACGATTTTCAGTGCCGCCAGCAGCATGTCGCTTCTTTCTTCCAGACCCAGAAGCCGCTTGACAAGGTCCGACCAGAGTTCGGCCCCAAAAAGGGAGACGGCAAGCAGCAGAAAGAGCAGGGCCACCACCCAGAAGCGTGTAAAAAAAACCTTCCACTGGAGCACCAGGAGGCGGCGCTTGACCAGAAAGTACATCAGAAGGATAAAGAGCGTCAGCGCCGCGACAGCGAGAAAGAGCAGGGCCGTTGCGGTTTCGGAAAGATAAAACGTCCTCCCTGGAACATGGAACAAAGAATAATGATAATCCATATCGGAAGGAACCGCGTCCAGACCTTCCAGGTAACGGTAGAGCAGCGCGGCCAGCTTCCCTTCACCAAGGGGCGGACCTTCCCTTCCTTCTATAAAAAACGAGGGAAAGTCCCGCGACTGGGCTGTTTCCAGCGGCCCTGTTTCTCCGGCGAGGAACAGTTTGTACAGTTCGTTAAAATACACCGAAAAAACATAGGGGACTTTTTCTTCTTCGCAGAGCCTGCTGAAAAGCCGTATCATTTCGAGGGGGCTTAGATTCCCCCTGGAACCGTTATGTATCAAAAGACCGCCCGGCGCGGCGGGCAGGTCAAGGTATATGAGCTTTGCCGTTTCAGGATACAGGCTCAAAAGGTCCTTGAGCCCCGAATAGCGGGGCGCGTCAATCTCCGCGCCCAGGCGGGAATATTCCGAACCGAGAAACGCCACGCGGATTTCCGTCCCCAAAGGCTGTGCCGCGAGCTTTTCCAGCAGCAGCAGCGCCTCATCCATATCATAGCGGCCCTGCCCGCTGTCCCCGTCGCCGTAGAGCGGCATGGCAAGTACCAGCGCGTCCCTCCCCGTATCCGGTGACGGCTCAAGACGCACATGGACCGAAGCGCCGAAAGCCCCAAAAGCGGGGAAAAGCTCCCTTACCTCCGCCCGGAACCCCCTGTCCTCAAGGGCAGCCATGAGCCCCTCCTGCCTCTGCTTTTCTATCTCCCGCATCGCGCGCGGCGGCGGGACAAAATCGCGCGCGCCTCCGTTCTCCTGGGATTGCAGGACCGGAGCAAGACAAAGCGTGAAAACCAGAAATAACAAGCTCACCGCTCAAACATAGTCCATGCTCCCCGTTGGGTCAAGAATACACAGGAGGGGGGCCTGTTTCCACACCGCCGTCTGAAAGTGGGGTTTTGCGTTGCAAAACCCCAAAACCAAAATATGCGGGGCATATTTTGGTTCGTCCGGCCCCCCTACGGGCGAGCCAAGGTCTCGCCCTACCCCCCGCCCGAAAAAGCGCCATAGCAAGGCGTATGGCGTCCCTCCG
>JAIRXO010000197.1 GCA_031268255.1 Spirochaetaceae bacterium | reverse complement strand
AGAGAGCGGTTCCAGGCAAGGATGAGGGAAAAAAGGTGTTCGGCCATCTGGCTCCCGTGTATCCCTGACGCTGAACTAAGCATGAAAGGAAGGGTCTTTAGCTCAGGATATTTCCGCAGTTGATCGGCCCCGGCGGACCAGAGCTGCACCCACGCAAGATGGGGCACATGGGGCAGCATGCCAAAAGGCACATCGCCAAAAAGTATCTCAATGGTATCCAGAATTCCTTCAAGTTCGCGGCTCCGGGAAACTATCTTTACGTCCCGTCCGCCCCCGGCTTCCCTGATACGGTCCCCGGCCCCTTCGGGCACGCGGCTTTCTTCCATTATAAGTGCTATGAGTCCCTTAAATTGTGTCATGGTATAGAGTATATTCATTATAGGGAATTTTGCTATACTGTAACCATGACTCTTGACGCACTGTTTGATTCCCTCAGGGCCGCCCAGGTAAAACTCGCGCTGGAAAACCGCGAGGCAAAGGACGCGGCGCTTCGCGCGGTAATGAAAGCCATAGACGCCGGGCGGGGCGCCATACTTGAGGCCAACAGGGCCGACGCGGAAAAGGCCCGAAACGGCGGCATGAAAGATGCCCTCATAGACAGGCTGCTCCTCGACGACAAACGCATTGATGATATAATAGACGGCATCGCCCTTGTAGTCAGCCTGGAGGACCCCATCGGCAGAGTCAGGTCCGGCTGGACCCTTCCCAACGGACTTGTGGTTGAACAGATCACCGTCCCCCTGGGAGTGGCGGCAATCATCTACGAGTCCCGGCCCAATGTTACCGCCGATGCCTTTTGCCTTGCCTATAAAGCCGGCTGTTCCATACTGCTCCGGGGTTCTTCCGCGGCGCTGGAATCAAACCGCGCCCTGGTAAAGGCCATCAAAGAGGGCCTTGAGTCAGGCGGCGGCGAGAGTAACGCAGTGGCCCTTGCTTCTTCGGGAAGCCGCGACGAGGTTGACCTCATACTCGCGGCCAGGGGCAGGGTGGACGTTGTGCTGCCCCGGGGCGGCAGGGAACTCATACGCCGGGTGGTAGACAATGCCAGGGTTCCGGTGATAGAAACCGGCGAAGGGAACTGTCACATCTATGTGGAGCCCAGCGCCGATATGAAGAACGCCGTTGACATTATCGCCAATGCCAAACTGCAAAAGCCCGGCGCCTGCAATGCCGTGGAAACAGTCCTCGTACACCGGGACGCTGCCGCCGCGCTCATGCCCCTTTTGGCCGGATGCCTTGCCGGAAAGGCGGAACTCCGCTGTGACAGCCGGTCCAGGGCGGCCATCGGAGAAGTTCCCCAGGGACTGGCACTTGGCAGCGCCGTTGATTCAGACTGGGAAACCGAATTTCTTGACTATATACTGGCGGTCAAAACCGTGGATTCGGTGGACCAGGCCATAGAGCATATCAACCGCTACGGGACAGGACATTCAGAAGCCATACTTACCAAAGACCTTGAGGCCGCGGAAAAATTTCAGCGCCGGGTTGACGCAGCCTGTGTCTACACCAACGCGTCCATACGCTTTACCGACGGCGGACAGTTTGGTTTTGGCGCCGAGCTTGGCATCAGCACCCAGAAATTTCACGTCCGGGGCCCCATGGGTCTTGAAGCCCTGACAACGATAAAGTATCGTATAGCAGGATCAGGCCAGATACGGCCCTGACATGCGGAGCCCCCCAAGGAAGCACTGATTATGGTTTCCCAATTGATAGAGACAGCGCGAAAAATCGTCATCAAAATCGGCTCCAATACCCTTGCCGACAGCAAGGGCAGAATCAACGCCTCGTTTATGGAAGAATTCGCCCTCCAGACAGCCTCACTCATGAAGAAAGGAAAACAAATCGCGCTGGTATCCTCAGGCGCCCAGATAGCGGGACTCTCGGCCATGGACAAGTGGGAGCGGAAAAAAGACCTCCACTACAGACAGGCGCTCTGCGCCGTCGGCCAGGTAGAACTCATGGCCGCCTGGAGCAGGGCCTTTGCCGCCCAGGGCATACACATAGGCCAGATACTCCTTACCCGGGATGATTTCAGCGATACGCTGAGAACCCTCAATATGCGCAATACCCTTTTCACCCTGGTTGATGAAGGCATAGTGCCCATCATCAACGAGAACGACACCGTCGGCGTTGAAGAAATAAAAATAGGCGATAACGATACCCTGGCCGCCCAGTCGGCAGTCCTCTGGAGCGCCGACCTCCTGATACTCTTCAGCGATATAGACGGCCTCTACGACAAAAACCCCAAGGAACACCTTGACGCCCGCCTGGTCAAAGAAGTCAGAGACCTCCCCTCGATAAAAGAACACATCAGCATGGGAAACGCCAATGACTTTGGAACAGGCGGCATAGCCACCAAGATCGAAGCCGCCCGCCGGGTTCTCAGCTACGGCATACCCATGATACTGGCCCACGGCGGGAGACCCGGCGCCCTTAAAGCCCTCGCCCAGGGAACCCAGGAAGCCACGGCGTTTCTCCGGCAGTAATCTTACGGGGCGCTGTCCGCGGCAAGCTCATCCAACGCGTCCGCCTCTTCGTCTGTCATTCTTGCCGCCGCCCTCCGGGCGTTTAACCAGCTTCGTGTAAAGCCGCCTCTTCGTGTTCTTTGTCAATCCGGCGTTCACGCCATGAAGCTACACCGCCAATAATAATGATAGGAACAACAAAACCGATCATAAATATAACGACCCACATACATCACTCCTTGTCAATCAGGTCTTGTTTCGTTGAAGTCCATAAGAGTCCAAGAATGGTACAGGCAATGGAAACTATAAAACCTGTAATTATCAAAATATATTGCGGCAGTTCTCCCCGCAATATACCACCGAGAATAAAACTACCAAAGGTCAGTTTAGCCACGTCAAGCAGTAGTTTTCCCGCATTTTCTTTTATATTTGTTCTTGTCCTTGGCTTTTTCACTTTTCCTATAATAACTCCATATAATAACTATACTCAATCCCCCGCCCCCGGGCAAGACGGCATCCTACCGGATTAAGGTAACGGAAGCTGATGCCCTGACGAACTCTGGACACACATCAGCCCGAAAATAAATACCGGTAACCCCGGTTTTTGACCCGCAAGGCTTTGCTATGGCCCCTGCCGGCAAGACCGCGCTAGACAAAGGCGCCTTGTCCGTATAGAGTAGTGTAAGGAGGACGTCTTGCATGCGATCTCAAATATTTTTATGCCTCACGGAGTTGATACGGGAAAAATTCGGTAAAGAAAAACTGGACTTGATTTTGGACGCTTCCGGTTTATCAGACAGCAAAACATATATGCGGTATTTTAACGGCCTTGATTTTTCCGATGAAAAATTTTTTGACCTGGTGCGTAATGTATGCGGAATTCTCAACATTACAAAAGACCAGGCCGCCGAAGCCTTTGGAGAATACTGGGTATGCGTGTATGCCCCCCGCGAGTATCCGCAGTATTTCAAGAACATCAAAAACGCCGAAGATTTATTGCTAAAACTTGATTCAATCCATCAGGACGTTACGGCAAATTCGCCCAGCCATGCCGAGGCCGCCCTCCCTCCGCGTTTTGACGTACAGCGGGACGGAAACATCCTCAAGGTTCATTACAAATCAAAGCGGGGCATGATTGATTTTTACATGGGCCTGGTTAAGGGAGTGGGCGTTTATTTCAGCACTCCCGTAGAAATACAGAAAATTTCCGAAGAAGAAGTTGTGATCCGCTTTGGAACGCCGAATACATAACACCCAATAAATGAATGAAGCAGAAACAGTTCTTTACGGTCTTATATGAAAACGAATTCCTCCTCGCGGTAAACAAGGCTTCGGGCATTGCCGTAAGTCCTGACCGCTGGGACGAATCAAAAGAGCGGCTTGACAGGCTTCTTGACGCATACCTCGGCGGCAGGGCATATACGGTACACCGCCTTGACCGGGACACATCCGGCCTGGTTCTCTTTGCCAAAACGCCTCCTGCCCACCGGGAACTCTCCCTGGCCTTTGCGAATAACGGCGTGCAAAAACGCTATATCGCCGTCATACACGGCGTCCCGTCCTGGGAAGAAACATCCTGCGATCTTCCCCTGGTCCCCGGCGGAGACAAGAAGCACCGCACCGTCATTGACAAGTACCGGGGGAAAAAGTCTTATACCTCTTTCCGCCTTCTTGGAAACGCGGGAAACTACAGCGTCGTAGAGGCGAAACCAAAAACCGGAAGAACCCACCAGATCAGGGTCCACCTTGCCGCCCTGGGTCATCCCCTGGTCTGCGACACCCTGTACGGCAGGGCCAGCCCCAAAGGCATACTGCTCTCTTCCCTCAAAAAAACCTGGCACGGCGACCCCCTGGACGAAAAACCCCTCCTTGAGCGCCTGGGCCTTCACTCCTGTGAGCTTCGCCTGCCCGCGCCGCTTGCGGCGGCACTGCGCCTTACGCCGCCCGCGCCGCCTGACAGCGCCGGAGAAGCCTGCTTCACCGCGCCCCTTCCCCGGGACCTTAACGCCCTGATACGCCAAATGGAAAAAAGTTCCGGCAAGCCCTTCAACCTTGAGCCGCTTTAAAATAAAGAGGGGACTTATCAGAGCCAGGTGTACGGCGAGTATTTCAAAGCCTCCGAAGGTTTTGTGCTTCTTGAGCCGGAATTGCCCGGAAAAGACAGGATAGGCGAAGCCATTTATTCCCTTGACTTCGGCATTAAGGCCCATTCCGATCCGGTACAGGCAAAAGCCTGCAATATTTTGTTGTACGAAGGATTCCGTCTGCTTGACCGGGGCGCCCAGGGCCTGATCCTCGGCTGTACCGAATTGCCCCTGGCGGTGGACCCGGCGGATTTTTCCGCCCCGGTATTTAACCCCGGCCTTCTTGCCGCACGGGAACTTATCAGACTGACATCGCCCTCCGTGCTGACAGGGGAATGAAACTGCCTGGGCACATACGGTCGTCTGAGCCTTCCTGGAATCGCGACAATAGCCGTTGACAGCGGGGGCGGCTTATAGTATCGTATGAGGAGTTATGGAACCCTTTACGGGTTTTGAGCTTTTCCGGGAACCTTCAGAATCCGGGTTCCTCAATTCCAGTATCTGAGGCTGTTTCAAACGTCAATTTTTGAACCATCTTCAAGGAGCAAATCATGGCCCAGGCCAGTAAAAACGCCCGTACCTCAAGCACGACGCAGAAATTCTTCTGTTCCTGCGGCGGGGAAGTCAAAATGAAGACCCTTTTTGAAAACGGCAAAATAAAGAATGTCGCCGAATGCGAAAAATGCAAGCGAACGGAGCGGCGTCCTTCGGATTTTAAGTGAGGTTCCCCGCCCAAAAGTTCCCCGGCTGTCGCTGGCCGTTTTGCGGGGTTTCGGAAGAATCTATAATACAATGGAGGTTATCCTTTGGCAAAAAAATACAGCTCGGCTGAAAAACGCCATCGCCAGAGTGAAGAGCGGCGGCTGCGAAACAAGTCGGTAAAGAGTTCGGTTCGCACCAGTGTCAAGAAATTTGTCTACCTGGCCCAGAAGAAGGAGACAGCCGAAGCGGAAGCGGCTCTCAAGGACATGATTAAGGGACTTGACAGCGCCGCCCGTAAGGGGATCATCAAGAAGAACGCCGCCGCACGGAAAAAATCAAGGATGCAGCGTCTGTACAATTCCCTCAAAACCGCCCAGTAATTTGTGTACTGTACCATGAATTATGTGATGGTATGAGGGTATAATGGCAGAGAAGAAGATCACCAAAGCCGATATCATCGACGCGATCTATCAGAAAACGGGAATCAACCGGAAGGATATAAAAACCGCGGTTGATTCCTTTATCGAAGAGATCAAGGACGCTCTTATCAGGCAGCAAATTATAGAGCTGCGGGGCTTTGGGACCTTTGAGACCCGTCTCAGAAAAGGAAGAAAAAAAGCCCGTAATCCCAAGACCGGCGAAGCGGTATCGGTTAATTCCCACGGCATTGCCGCGTTCAGGCCCGGAAAAGAACTCAAGCAGGATGTCTGGAATATAGGCGACAAGAAAGGGAACTAAGGGATGGCTCTTTTCCAAAAATCCCCGGTGCGCGCTTTTTTGACTCAACTGGGTTTTCTCATTGCCGGAATACTGCTTTTTGCCGCTTCTTTCCCCAATCCGTTTTTTACCAACGGGCTTCCCCTCCTTGCCTGGGTGGCCTATATTCCGGTTTTCTGCCTTGTCAACGCGTGTTCGGGGAAGAGTTCCGTGCTTTGGGGCGCCCTGTACGGGTACGGCGCCTACGGGCTTTTTAATTACTGGCTCGGCAGTTTTCATCCCCTGGCCGGCATCATCGCGGGGAGCGTTTACGCCTTGTACTTCGCTGTCTTTTTTCCCGTACTCAAGGCCGCCTCTCTTCTTTTCAGGAGAAGGGGCTATCTTGTCCAGTGGACCCTGTGGATAGCCTATGAATATCTGCGCACCCTGGGCTTCCTTGGATATTCCTACGGCATCACCGGCTATTCCCAGTGGCATCTCTGGCCCCTTACCCAGATAGCGTCCATCTTCGGGGTATGGGGGGTTTCGGCCCTGGTGGTTTTTCCTTCCGCGGCCTGCGCCTGGGTGCTGCGGGGTCTTGACGGCCAGACCCCGGAACAGGGCAGGGGAGTGAGGCAGGCGCTAAAAAATTCCGCCGTGCGTTTTGTCCTCAGGGAGCGGTATATACTCGGCGCATGGGTTTTCGCCCTGGCCCTTACCCTTGCCTTCGGCCTCATACAGGGTAACAGCGGCTATGCTGGCCGGCGCCATGCCAGCGTGGCCATGGTGCAGCAAAATGACGATCCCTGGAAGGGCGGTCTTACCGCCTACCGGAAAAACTTCGAAATACTGAAAAGGCTTTCCCTGGAAGCTCTTTCCGGGGAAATCAAACCCGATCTTGTGGTATGGTCCGAGACGGCCTTTGTTCCCCGCATATACTGGCACGAAACCTACCGGGATGATCAGGGGTCCTACCTCCTGGTACGGGACCTCCTCGATTTTCTTGAAAGTCAGGACGTGCCCTTTGTAATAGGCAATGACGATGGCCGCAAGGAACCGGCCAGGAACCCTGATTCTTCCAGGGATTACCGGGTTGACTATAACGCCGTCATACTCTTTGACCGGGGCAGGCAGGTAGAAGAATACCGCAAGCTCCATCTGGTTCCCTTTACCGAGCATTTTCCCTACAAAAAACAATTCCCCGGCATTTACGCCGCCCTTGAGAAGGCCGATACCCATCTCTGGGAGCCCGGGGACGCCCTTACGGTGTTTGACAGCAGGGGCATAAAATTCTCTACCCCAATATGCTTTGAGGATACTTTTGGCTATCTTTCCCGGAAATTTGTCCTTTCCGGCGCCGAACTCATCGTCAACCTTTCCAACGACGCCTGGTCAAAAAGCCTTTCCGCCCAGATGCAGCACCTGTCCATGGCGGTATTCAGGGCGGTGGAAAACCGCCGATCCCTGGTGCGTTCAACCGCGTCGGGCCAGACCTGCGCCATTGATCCCTACGGGAAGATACTGGCAATGGCGCCGGCCTTTACCGAGGCCCAGCTTACCGTGCCGGTTCCCCTTATGGACGAAAAAACCCCCTATACCCGCTGGGGGGACTATCTTCCCCGTCTTGCCATCGGGTTTTCGCTTCTCTCCTTTGCCTGGGTTCTGATACGAATAGCCATAAACCGGAAAAAGGTGTAAAATAGTATTGTGCGAAACATAAAAGGATGGAAGCGATGAACTCCAGAAAAAAAATACTCATTGTGGACGATGAGTCAATAAACCTTGAGTTCTTTGACCTCATGCTCTCCAAACTGGGTTTTATAGTGGAAAAAGCCGGAGACGGCGTTGAGGCCCTGGAAAAGGTCAAGAGTTTTGTGCCCGATCTTATTATCCTCGATAATATTATGCCCAGGCTTTCCGGCTGGGAAGTTACCAGAACCCTCAAATCTGATCCCCAGTACCGCCAGATACCGATTATCATGTTTTCCGCCATGGATGATGTAAAGGATAAGGTTGAAGGGTTTGAACTGGGCGTGGACGATTATATCACCAAGCCCTATAATTTTTCCGTGGTCCTTGCCCGTATCCGGGCGGTGCTGCGCGGCAGGGAACTGTGGGGGCAGATTATCGCCAGGGAATCCCGGCTTAGTCTTGCCGAGGACCTTAACGCGGACATAAAAAACAACGTAACGGTTTTTCTTTCCAGCATAGACGAACTTGACGGCGTAATCGCCGGTTTTTCGGGCGGCAGTCTCGACGGCAGTTCTCTGCCCAACTTCATTGCCCTGCTCAGGGAAAAAACAGCCCTGGTGCGGAAGAACATAGCCGAGCTTGACGCCCGCATAGAACATACCATGACCGAATGGGAGACCCTCAAAAAGAAAGAAATCGGCCTTCAGGCTCTGGAAGACAATATGCGCCGTCCCCCGGATTCGGAACTGAAGCAGCTTTAAGGATGGATCATGACAAAGAGCGTTGAATCTTCCAGGAGAGAGACGGTCCCCGCGGTGGTTTTTGGAAACACCACGAGTTTTAGCGGCTATCTCCGTTTTAAGGAAACCCTCAAGATACAGGGGAAATTCAAGGGAACCATAGACGCCAGAGGCGCCCTGATTATTGACAAGGGCGCGGTGGTAGAAACGGACCGTATCTCCGTATCGTCTCTCATTGTCTACGGTACGGTTTCCGGTTCCATTACCGCCTCGGACAAGGTTGATATGTTTCCCGGCGCCGAGGTGCGGGGCGATGTCAAGGCGCTGCGCCTCCGCATAGCCGACGGGGTGCTTTTTGAGGGGCAGTGCAGCATGACCAGCACCGAAAAGGATGTGGAGATTTTTTCCCGTCCCGCCGAGGAAATAAAGGCGGAATTACAGCGCAATGGCTGACGAGGCGGCCCTGGTGGCGCTTTTCAGGTCAAAATCCCTGCGCCTGGCCCTGGCCGAGTCCTGTACCGGCGGGCTTATCGCCGCGGGCATCGCCGCCGTACCCGGAGCCTCAGAGGTGCTTTGGGGTTCTTTTGTTACCTATACAAATAACGCCAAGGCGGCGATGCTGGGCATAGAGCCTGAGTTTATCGCCCGCCACGGCGCGGTAAGCGAGGAGACCTCCCGGGCCATGGCCCTGGGGGCAAAGAAAAAAAGCGGCGCTGAATACGGCCTTTCGGTAACCGGCCTTGCCGGTCCCGGCGGGGACGGTTCCGGCCTCCCCGTGGGAACCGTGTGGATGGGCCTTGCCCTGCCGGACGGCGCGGTAATTTCGCGGCGCTTTCAATATACCGGTGAACGAAACGGCATACGCAGGGCCGCCGCCTCTGACGCGGTGGATATTCTTTTTTTGGCGGCATCTTGACAGACAAAGGAGGAAAGGGTATTTTTATAGAGGGGCTGAAAACCAGGAGGGCCCTGTTTCTTTCAGATGTGTAAATAATCAAAACAGGAAAGTACTTTTGAAGATCCTTAAAAGGTATATTTGGAAAAACCCGGTAAGGGGATTTCGGATTTCCCGGAGAAAATCACCATTCCATTGTAGATATGTATATACACCAGGTGATATTTTTGTTGGAGTTAGTCAATGGCAATAATGAGAAGAACCAGAAAAGTGCAGAACGAAAACGAAGAGGCTCAAGGCGCCGAAGAAAACCAGGCCCGGGGCGCGAGGAATTATTCCGACGAGGGCGAAACAGAGGGGCGCATAGTGGTCAAGGCCAGACGGGGCAGACCGCCGAGTAAGGCATCCCAGGTCCAGGCCGAGCGGCGTCCTGCCGCCGGTAACGGCGCGGACCAGGGTTTCGCCGCGTATTCAGGCGGGGAAGGCAATAACGGCTCCGCATCGGGCCCGGCAAACGGCGTTTCGGGTTTCACAAATGGCGTTTCAGGCCCGGCAAACGGCGCCCCGCCCCCTTCCCCGGCCCCTGTTCCGGGCGGAACTTTCCAGCCCCTGCCCAAACTTCCTTCCATGCCCGACATATACGGCAAGCCCGAACCCCGGCTTGACCAGGACGGCGGCAAGCCCCGGCTTTCGATTAATGAGCTTATTCGGCTTAACATGATGGATTTACGGGAACTTGCGTCCTGCTACAACATATCCCACGAGGATATGGTGGCCATGAAGAAGCAGGAAGTCGTCTTCTCCATACTCAAGGCCCACACCGAACGGGGCGGCATCATCTACGCCTATGGTTCCCTGGAGATACTTCCTGACGGATACGGCTTTTTGCGCAGCCCCCAGAATTCCTATCTCCCCGGACCGGACGACATTTATATAAGCCCGAGCCAGATACGGCTTTTTGCCCTCAAAACCGGCGATACGGTCTACGGCCAAATCAGAAGCCCCAAGGAGCAGGAGCGTTTTTTTGCCATGCTCAGGGTAGAAACGGTAAACTATGACGACCCCACAGTGGCCCAGAACCGCATACCCTTTGACAACCTTACCCCCCTGTACCCGGACCAAAAACTTGATCTGGAAACCACCACCGAGGGCATCTCCGAGCGCATCATTAACCTCTTCTGCCCCATAGGACAGGGACAGCGTGCCCGCATCGTGGCGCCTCCCCGTACCGGCAAGACCATCATGATGCAGAAGATAGCCAACGCCATCACCGCCAACCATCCTGAGGTATACCTCATCGTGCTTCTCATAGACGAGCGGCCCGAAGAAGTTACCGACATGGAGAGGACCGTCAGGGCCGAGGTTATTTCGTCAACCTTTGACGAACAGGCCACCCGCCATGTGCAGGTTACCGAGATGGTTCTCGAAAAAGCCAAGCGCCTTGTGGAGCATAAAAAGGATGTCGTTATACTCCTTGACTCCATAACCCGCCTTGCCAGGGCCTATAACCAGACCGTCCCCACCTCAGGCAAAATACTCTCAGGCGGCGTTGATTCCAACGCCCTCCACAAGCCCAAACGCTTTTTCGGCGCGGCGAGGAATATCGAAGAAGGCGGGAGCCTTACCATCATATCCACCGCCCTCATAGAGACAGGCAGCCGCATGGACGAGGTTATTTTTGAGGAATTCAAGGGAACGGGCAACCTTGAGATAGATTTGGACCGCCGCATTTCCGACAGAAGGCTCTTCCCGGCCATCAATATCAAAAAATCCGGCACCAGAAAAGAAGAACTGCTCCTTTCGGAAGAAGAACTGCAAAAAATATGGGTACTCCGCAAGGTTATCAACCCCATGGACGATATCGAAATCATGGAACTCCTGATTGACAGGATGAAGAAAAGCAAGGATAATATGGCGTTCCTGCGTTCAATGAATACCGGTTCTGCCGGAATGGACTAACAAATTTAAGAGGATTTTTATGAGAGAAGGCATTCATCCCAAATACGAACTCACCAAAATCACCTGTGCCTGCGGGAATGTTATAGAAACCCGTTCAACAGCCAGGGACCTAAAGGTCGAAATCTGCTCATCCTGCCATCCCTTTTTTACCGGGAAGCAGAAGCTCGTCGATACCGCGGGCCGCATAGAGCGTTTCCGCAAAAAGTACAATATCAAAGAGCAATAGAACAGGAAGCGCAATTCCCGCGTTCAGGCCCTCATTATATAACAAGGCGGCCTTTTCCTGCCGCGAAAATCTTCCCCGGCATCGCCTGAAAATTCGCTGATTTCGGCGCCGGGGAAAGACGAGCTGTCAAAACCAAAACGCCGGGTGCTGGCGCAGAAGCAGAGCCTGCCTCCCGGATTGAGGATGGCCAGGCAGCGGTTTACAAGAACTATGTAATCCTTCCGTAAATCGAGAACGGTCCCGGTCATTTTTGAATTAGAAAAAACCGGCGGGTCAAGGACTATGAGATCCCAGCGGCGTTTTTCCCTTCCGGCTTCTTCAAGAAAAGCAGAAACATCGGAACGGATAAAGCGGCAGTTTCCCGCGGAAAATCCGTTAAGATTAAAATTGGCCCTTCCCCAGTTGAGGTAGGTATTGGAAAGGTCTACCGAATCAACTTCGGAAGCCCCTCCCGAGGCGGCGTACACGGAAAAAGAGGCGGTATAGCAAAAGAGATTAAGCACCTTTTTCCCGCCCGAAAGGGAGCGTATATGGGCCCGCTCCGCCCTCCGGTCAAGAAAAAGGCCCGCGTCAAGATAGTCGGAAAGGTTCACCCTGAATTTGAGTCCCCCTTCCTGTATCACCCTTTCAAACGAAGGCCCTTTTATTTTTTCGTACTGGGCTTTGCCCCGCTGCCGCTTCCTGTATTTGATAAAGATATGACGCGGGGGCAGGCCGAGGGCTCCGGCAGCCGCGTCCCGCATCACCGCGAGCCACGCTTCTTCCTCGTCCGGGGCTTTTTCGTAGGGCCGTTCAAAAAGGGCGCCAGAAACCCCGTCGCCGTACAGATCAAGGACCAGGGGGATTTCGGGTATATCCCGGTCATAGAGCCGTAAAGCCTCAATACCGCTCCGCTTTGCCCATTTTTTCAGATGACGGTAACGCTTGAGGATTCTGTTGTACAGCATCTCCCCCTGAAACGCGTCCTTTTCGTTTCCAGAGGAACTCATTCGCTTTTTTCGTTCTTTCTTGCCTGCTGCATGACCCGGAGTATGGCATAGCCTGAGGAAATATCCTCCTTCTCCACAATCACCTCGTCGGGAACCTTGAGCTTGACCTTGGTGAAATTCCAGACCGCGGTGATTCCCGCGCGGACCAGTATGTCCGCCGACTTCTGGGCCTCGGCATTGGGGACAGTGAGCAGGGCCAGCTTTACGGCCAGACTCTTTATGGTACTGTCCATGTTGTCCACAGGGTAGACCTGAACGCCGTGAACAAAACTCCCTATTTTTTCGGGATTTACGTCAAAGGCGGCCACCACCTTTAAGCCGTGACTGCGCAGTTCAGGGTAGCCCATGAGGGCCGAGCCGAGATTGCCCACGCCGACAAGGACCGCTTCCTGGACCTCATCCCAGCCGAGGAAACGCTCAATGGAGGTGATCAGGGCCTTGGCGGGATAACCTTTTTTGGGCTTTCCGGTGATACCCGTGATGGCCAGGTCCTTGCGTACCTGAATGGGTTCGAGATTCAGTTCCCCGGCTATGACGGTTCCCGAAATATACTCGCTGCCTTCTTTTTCGATCTGTTTGATTACATGAAGATAAGACGGCAGTCTCCGTACCGAAGGAGCGGCGCTGATTTTCTTTTTAGTCACAATTTTTCCTTTCAGGCAAAACCTTACCAATGGGTACGATTTCAAAATTTGTCATCTTAAAATCACCTCAAATTTATACTTATTTTTACATTCAGTAAAGCGGTCCCAGGTTTAACGCGGAGCCCCCGGCTCTACTGGAAAAATTCCGCCGCCTGTGGCATAGTAAGCCAGGAATAGTAAGCCAGGAGCGGATTGTGTATAAGAATGTGGACCCCAGGGTAAGTTTCCCCAGGCTCGAAGAAGAAATACTCTCTTTTTGGGAGAAAAACGATATTTTCAAAAAATCAATTTCCCGCCGCGAGGGAGCCGGGGAGTATGTGTTTTATGACGGCCCCCCCTTTGCCACCGGCCTGCCCCATTTCGGCCATTTTGTCCCCAGCACCATCAAGGACATCATACCCCGCTACCAGACCATGAAAGGCAAAAAAGTCGAGCGCCGCTTCGGCTGGGATTGCCACGGCCTCCCTGTAGAAAACCTCATCGAAAAAGAACTGGGCCTCAACTCCAAGACCGATATAGAACGCTACGGCGTGGCCCGCTTCAACGAAGCCTGCAGGGCGTCGGTACTCAGGTATGTCGGCGAATG
>JAIRXO010000119.1 GCA_031268255.1 Spirochaetaceae bacterium | reverse complement strand
ACATGAAAGCCGCCGTGTATGAAGCGGTGCATCACGTCCTCAAGTTCCCGGCTGTCCATCTGGCCGTGGGCGGTTTCGACAAGCATTTCGGGGACCAGATGTTCAATATTCATGCGGGTCTGGTCAAGGCTCTCTACGCGGTTATGCAGAAAAAATATCTGCCCTCCCCGCTCGACTTCGCGCCGTATGGCTGCGGCAAGCTCTTCTTCGTTGTACTCGCCGATAATGGTCTCTATGGGATGCCGGTTACGGGGCGCTGTGGCAAGGAGGCTCATGTCCCGTATTTTAAGGAGACTCATGTGGAGGGTGCGGGGTATGGGTGTGGCGGAAAGGGAAAGGCAGTCCACATTGGTTTTGAATTCCTTGAGCCTTTCCTTGTCCTTGACGCCGAAACGCTGCTCCTCGTCTATGACCATGAGGCCCAGGTCCTTAAAGCGCACGTCTTTCTGTATGATGCGGTGGGTTCCTACCAGTATGTCAACGGCTCCTGAACCGGTTTCTTCCAGGGTCTTTTTTGCTGTCGGGCGGTCCACAAATCGGGAAAGCATGCCCAGAGTAACCGGGAACTGCTTAAAGCGTTCCTGAAAATTCTCATAGTGCTGCTCGGCCAGTATGGTTGTAGGGGCGAGAAAGGCGACCTGCTTGCCGCCCATGACGGCCTTAAAGCAGGCCCGTACCGCTACTTCGGTTTTGCCGTAGCCGACATCCCCGCAGACAAGCCTGTCCATGGGATGGGGGCTTTCCATATCTTCTTTTATTTCTTCAACACAGCGGAGCTGGTCCAGAGTCTCGTCAAAGGGAAAGGCGGCTTCAAACATGGTCTGCCATTCGGTGTCGCGGGGAAAGGCGAAACCCGGCGACGCCTTGCGTTTTGAATACAGGCTGAGGAGTTTTTCCGCTGTTTCCTCAACGGACTTTTTAACCCTGCCCTTGCGGTTTTCCCAGCTTTTGGAACCGAGCTTGTCAAGGCGCGGCGCTCCGCCTTCGCTGCCTATATACCGCTGCACCAGGTTGACCTGTTCTATGGGAACAAACACAGTCTCGTCGCCTGAATATTCAAGTTTTACATAGTCCCGTTCATGGCCCAGGGCCCGCACGCGCTCAATGCCCTTAAAGCGGCCTATGCCGTAGTTTACATGGACCACATAATCACCGGGATTAAGCTCCACAAAGGTGTCGATGGCGGCGCTGCGTACTGTTTTAAGGGAACGGAGGGGCCTTTTTCTCCTGCCGAATATCTCGTTCTCCTGAACGACCATGAGCTTGATGTCAGGCAGGGCAAAGCCGGCGCTCAGGGGCAGGGTAATGACTTCAAGGGAAGGAATGTCTTTGAGAAGTTCAAGGAGCCTCATGGCCTGGGCGTCTGATTCGGCGGCCACAAGGAGGCTCCAGCCCTGACGTGACAGGGAGGAAAATTCTTCCTTGAGGTAATTGATGTTTCCGAAAAAGCTCCGGGCGGGATCGCAGGACAGGACCAGGCGCAGCGCGCCGGGAGCGGGTTTTTCTTTCATGTCCATAAAGGAGATGGTTTTTTTGCCGGTACAAGAGATCAGGGCGCTAAAGTCAAGGAGTATGCGGGAAGGAGAAGGAACTTCCCTGGGCCTTCCCGCCGGGGAAGGCCGGAGCGGGTCTCCTGCAGCGTCAGGCCCTGTCTGGCCGCCCCTGTTTTCGCGGCCCGCTTCCGGCGCGGCGGAAAGGCCCCGGCGCGCCCTGATGTAGAGGTTTTCGTATTCCTTTTGCAGGGCGGCCTGGGCGTTCTCAAGCCTTTCCCTTTCCATAAACACAAGAACCGCATCGCTTCCCATATAATCAAGTATGGTGGCGGGGCCGGATGAGCGGTCAAAGGCAAGGGGAAAGAAAAGTTCCTCGCCCGCCATTGCCCGCCGCTCTATGAGTTCCTCAATGACATCTCCGCCCTTATGTGAAAATTCTTCAAAAGAAGCGAGGTTTTTTTCCAGTGCTTCAATACGGCTGTCAGACCAGATGACTTCCTTGAGGGGGCGTATGGTAAGTGTTGTACGTTTTTCCTGACCGCTCTGGTCTATGGGGTCAAAGGCCTTTATTGATTCAATCTTGTCGTAATCAAAAAGAAGGCGGAAGGCCCTTTCGTCGCCGCCCATAAAAACATCAAACACCTCTCCCCTGAGGGCAAATTCACCGGGAACCTGAACCCTGGGAACTCTGGTATAGCCGTAGGAGACAAGCCGGGAAGCCAGTGCCCCCGTGTCAATGGCGCCTCCTTCCTCAAGGGTATAGAGGAGGCTCTTAAAGTACTCAGGCGGCGGCAGCGGGGTAAGAAAGGCCCGCTGGGGCAGGACCACGATGCCCCGTTCCCCCTCCAGGATATGGCTTAACACGGCGCTCCGCTCGCCGAACACCGCCGAGAGGGGGGCCATTTCCCGGTAGGGCATGGTTCCCCACCAGGGAAAACGGAGGACCGGAACGGAAAAACCCGCCAAATCGGCGCTCAGGTCCTCAGCCTCGCGGTCCGTGGCAGTTACGGCTACGATGAGGGCGGGTTTTTTGCTGTACAGCGATACGGTGAGCATGGCGCGGAGAGCGCCCTCGACACCTTCAATCTCAAGGGGAAAACGGGAGGCCAGGTAGGCTTCTTCCACCGCCCTGAGCGGGGCGGAACGGGTGATTTTATTCAACATTGAAGGAAACAATAAGGTGTCCATTCAAAATTACCGATTATATAGAGGGAGTTCCACGGTGAAACAACATAATAAATTTTTGCTTTTTTTTCTAGTATGGTTCCCTGCCCTCGGCAGTGTAAGCGCCGCCGAATCAGTGGATATAAGCATCAGATACTTTGACAAGAGAATTTACTATGTTGAACGGGACCCCATACTGGTTCAGCTCACCATAAGCAACCGGGGAAGCTCCACCTACCGCTTCAAACTTGCCGAAGAAAGGGCTTTTTCCGTTGATTTTGACATAAAAACCCTGACAAACCGGACGATAGACGCCACGGACGCGCTGGTACGAAGGCGCACCCTCAATACCCAGGTCTTTTTCAGGGAGGTTTCCGTTGAACCGGGCGAGTCCTTTTCCTTTGTCGAGGACCTCAGGGATTACGGGATGCTCAACCAGAGCGGCTCCTTTATAGTCCAGGCAAAACTATACCCCGAACTTATGAGAAACGCCCCGCCGGGTTTTGCCCGGGACACTACGCCCCCTGCCCTGGAATCAAACAGACTCAGCCTTAACCTCAGACCCGCGCCCCTCTCGGGCCCCGAAGGCGTGCCCCTTGCCCTGGATGTGGAGACCAACGCCATTCTGGTACGGGAAAACCTGCCCCCCGACCAGGTGATAGAATATCTGCTCAGTGCAAGGCAGAAAGGCCAGTGGGAAAAATTCTTCCTTTATTTTGATCTTGAATCAATGATTTCCCGGGACAGCGCCAGAAGGCGCCAGTGGCTCGCCGAATCCGGGGAAGGCAGGCAGCGCATGCTTGACCGCTACCGTGGCGAACTGCAAAGCGCCGTTGTGGACGGGGACATTGTTACCATCCCGTCAGAATTCACCATTGAAAGGACTGTCTACGGTTCAGAAGAAGGAACCGTTACCGTATTGGAAAAATTCCGCGTGGGGACTTATACTGAACGTAAGGAGTATACGTATTACCTCCGGCGCTGGGATGATATCTGGACCGTAACCGACTATACAGTGCTCAATTTGGGAACGGAATGAAACTGTTACTTATCTTTGGTTCTGACGAAACATACAACCTTATTTCAATGTATATCAAACCCCTTGGGTTTGAGCTGATACGGTACCGTCATGTACTCAAGGCCATGGATAATATAGATGAAATTGACCCTATCGGCATTATCATCAGCGCCGAAGATTTTCCCAGGCACTGGAAAATCCTCGTCCAGTTTGTCCGCGCGTCCCGGTCCAAGGAAGCCGCCCCCATCATACTGCTCAAGGGGGTGAGTTTTCCCCTGGAAGAAACCTCAAAAGCCTCGTTTCTCGGGGTCTCGGGCATAGTGTCGGAGGCCCTTGAACCCATGGAAATGGACCGCCTCCAGGGCATACTGAGCCGCTATATTCCGGTAGAAGAAAAGCGCAAGGCCCGCCGCTTCCGTCCCGAAGAATGGACCCGCATGGAATTTCTCTTTCTTGATCCTGAAAACAGAAAATTTGTTACCGGAACCATACAGAGCATTTCCGGCACAGGCCTTTCGTTCCGGGCCGATAAGCCCGGCCTGCTGGAAAACATTGCCCCTTCGGCAAAACTTTCAGAATGTTCCCTCCTGGCCGGCAACGCGGTACTCAGCCCGGTCTGCCGCGTTATACGCACCGGACGGAATGTTTCCCTTGAATTTATCTCGTTCAAAAATCAGGAACATGAAGTCCTTGAAGCCTACCTGGACCAGCTCCCCTTAAAAGAATACAGGGCCCGCAAAGAAAATACCATTCTGTTGACACAGGACTGACCGTC
>JAIRXO010000117.1 GCA_031268255.1 Spirochaetaceae bacterium | reverse complement strand
GAACAAGCATAAACGAAAAGCGGTCGGAGACAGGACGATCATGGATGATTCGGGCTGTTTTTCCTGTTTTTTCCAGAATGTTTTTGAGTAAAAGCTCCGCGCCTATACCGTCCGCGTCGGCCCCGTCATGGGTAGTCAGCAAAAAGGAATTGTATTGCTGTATAAAGTCCAGGGCCTTCCGCATCATTGGTAAAAAGTATAGATAAAACTAGCGATTCATGTAAGATGCCGCCGCGCGTCCGGCGCGGGAATCCACTCCCAGTCCGACCGTGATTACTTTCCATCCGGGAAAATTATCGGTCTTTGAGAACCTGAGCAGTTCGGCTACATCGTTTTCCTGGGCGGCTCCCATACCCGCCCCTCCGATGAGGAGGGTATAGGCTATGTTCCTCCCCGCGTCGCGTCTGGCCGCGTCCCTGAGGGCCGCGGAGTAGTTCGCGTTCCCCCTGCCGCCGGATATGGACCGCACAAGGTTTTTTGCCTCGGTTTTCTGGTCCTCGCCGGAAATAGCCTTATTAAAGAGAATTTCAGGACTATCGCGGACGGAACAAAGAACCAGACGGTCCCCGTTTTGCAAAATCCGGTCTATAAGGGCATCGCAAAGCCAGCTTGCCGCCTCGGCCCTGCTCGCGCTGTTCATGGTTGAATCATCAAAAATGACATACACGTCAAGGCCGCGGGTTCTCCGTTCCGCCCCGAAAACAGGGATGGAACAAAACAAAACTGACAAAAAGAGTAAGCGTTTTCCAAAAGTCATTACATTCCCCATAACTACATTTTATCATGGTTCAGGGAAAAAAAACAATGAAAACATGGGCTTGTTGGAAAATTTCGGTTTCCCGGGTAAAAAACCGGTTAAAAATGTCTTTTTCCCTTTATTTTTGTCTATCTTTATTCCTAAAATTCTCCAAAAATGAAAAAAAGGCTTTACATTTAATTCAAAATATTGATATGATAGAAAAGAATTGTTAGAATAACAATCAGGAACAAAATAATTTTTTTTAAGGAGTCAGGATATGGGAGCCATCGACCTGCCCAAGAGCCCGAATGTTTTTCATCCGGAAAAACCGAGTGCTGTAGGCTCGCGGAATTCGCTAGCCCAGGAATACCGGGATCAGCAGAAAGAAGTTAATCAACTTCTCGAGGAAGAATCCAACAAGGTTCTTCACCACCTTATCTCTCGCCTGCCCAAAGACGCTTTGGAACGTCTTGACATCATGGGCGGCGTCAAAGAGAAGCTGTATAACTATTTTAACCAGAATTACCAGAACATGTTCAACCGTTACATTGTAACGACTGAAGATGAGATGGTAAAAAAGGTCCGTAATTTTATAGACGGTGAAGAAACCAAAGTTCTTGCCCGCTATACCCCCAAAGAGGTGGCGGATCTCCTCGATCAGGTCGGCGGCGCTGATAAGTTCAACACCGGCGAAATCGAAAAATCCATGGTCAACATGTACGGCCACCTGCAGGGACACATTCAGCGGGGCGTCAATGACCTGGAAAATCTGACAAACAGCCTGCTCAGGCAAAAGACCGATACCGGCGCCTTTATCCGGGGCGAAAACGCCTATTCCATCGTCAAGTGCGCCTTCAAGGATAATCTTGTAAAGCCCAAGACCGTAACGGATGTAAAACTTTCTGTAAACATCCTCGACTCGGAGCTTATCAGCCCGATCTTCCACTATCAGTCCACCGTGGCTTTCCTCATCAAGGACCTTCTCTCCAAATTTATCATCGACGCCCTGGACAAGGAAATCGAAAAGCTAAAGGACACGAGGATAGAGGACGGTCTTGAGGAACTGTCTGACAGCGAGATCATCTTCAAGAAGATGAACAAAATCGAGGACTACACCGACGACAAGATAGATGATCCGAAATCCAAGCGTTACAGCATACTGGCCAAGAGCCTCATGGACAAAATCCAGGACCTCAGGGCCGAAATCGATCCTGAAAACTTTGACCAGCTTAATGTGCGGGAAAACCTCAAGAAGATCGTGGATATGGAAAATATCCGCAACAGGGGCTTTAATACCGCCATCAACTCAATCACCTCCATCCTGGATACATCCAAGATGGGATACCAGTACATCGAAAACCTCAAGAACGCCCGCGAACTGGTGATCCGGGAATACGAGGATACCGATCCGGCCAATCTCCCCGACGAGCGTTATTCGATAACGATGCGGTATTTTGACAATGCCCAGCTCATTGAGGACCGCAAAGCCTATGATGTGCAGATGAGGAGCTTTGAGATCGAAGTAGCCCACCTCTGGGATATCCTGGAAGTGATCTACGAGAATTCCAAGCCCTTCTTCGGCGTTACCGATTTTAAGGACCTGGCCGACAAGAACAAAAAACGCATACGCAAGCAGATTAAGGAGAAATCCGGCGAACCCATGTACGAGGCCATCGACAAGGCGTGGGACGAGATTTCCTTTGTAAAATCAGCCGACACCGAAGTTGAACGCATGAACCGGACCTATCTGTACGAAAAAGACAGGATACGGCACCGCATTGTCCTCATGCGCGAGAGAATGAAGAAAATGTACGACTACAAGTACCCCATCGAAAGACGGGTTATGGAGGACCGGCTTGCCTTCCTTGAGAAGGAATACTATCGCTTTGATTACATGATCAATCCCTACCATATCCAGCCCGGCCTTCTCCTTGATGTGGACATTACCTCCATCAAGCGGAAGAAAGCCACTCTGGACGCCATGGCCAACGTGCTCAACGAGTTCCTCCACGGCGTGTCCAAGGGATTCCAGGATGCCGCGTTCGCGTCATTCAGCCGCCGCCGCTCTACGGTACGTCAGGACATTAATCAGTCCTTTGCCGATCTGCCCGAAGAGGGGCCCGCGGGCGAAGGCGGACAGGCGTACCTTGATATGCTTAACGCGGGCGGTCCGGCCAGCGCCAGCGCGCCCGCCCTGGAAGCTCCGGCAAAGAGCGGCAGGGTAAAGGCCGGCGTAGTTGACGCCAAACCCGGCAGGGGCCGGAAAGCCGGCGCCAAATCCGGCAGGGGCCGGAAAGCCGGTTCAGGACGCCGCGGCGGCGGAGCCCTGAGAGAAATCTAAACGCTGGTAATCGGTTGACAAACCGAAACGCCCCCGATAGACGGGGGCGTTTTTTCTAGGAGGACAAAAAATTATGGTTAATGACGGAACGAATCTTGAAATTCTCTCCACCCGTTCTGGTTTTAATTCGGCTGTCAGGCAGATCAAAAAGACCATAGGCGTGGTGGATGCCATTGGAAATACCAAAAACCTTGGTGATACCCTGTTTGAACTGGGAGACGAGGACCTTTCAGGCGAAAGGGCGGCCCTGCTTTTACACATGATACTGGTGGATAAAATGGGTTACCGGACAGTGTCCTCAAACCTTAAATCCGTAATCGCCGAACCTTCGGCCCTGGCCGGGGAATTCGCGAAATGGAAGGGTGTTGATCTCATTGTGGCCTATCATCATCCTGAAATGGGGCTTTTGGTTGCCAATCCCAAAAACGCCGAAGAACTGGCCGGCCTTGGCCAGCTCCGCAAACGGGAACTTCTGGTGGTATACGCCGGAAAGGGAGGATCCCCTGCCGATGACGCCTGTACCACAGCCGCCGAAATCGCCGCGGGCCTGTTTGAAGGCGTAAAGACAAAGGCTCCCCCGGCTATTTTGCGGGGGAATTTCGCGGTCAGAAAGCTCAAAAAAGCGGAGGAGCCTGAAAAGGCCTCCAGACGGGGCCGCAAACCGGCAAAAGCAAAGGCTCCCAAAGCCCCGGCGCGGGGCAGGGGGCGGGGACGTCCGGCAGCCCCGGCGCCCGAGGCGCAGCGCGTCGCCGCCCCGGTAGTAACCGCTTCGGCGCCTCCGGTAACGGCGCCAAAGGGCCCGGTCAAGATGACCCCCCGCTATGCCGTGGTGGTGCAGAACGAACTTTTCCATAACGGGAACGTGGAAGCCTGGAAGCGTATTGTAGCAAGTTATAAAGCAAAAAATCCCCAGCTTGAAGTGTTCATATACTATGACGGGGAGCGTATTCTCGATATTAACTCTCTCTTTAAATGGGGTAAAGTCAAACACGGCAGCGCCATAGAGTTCGCCGTAGCCGGAAGCGATATTAAAGATGTAGCCAAACTGCAGCGGTATCTTGCCCAGGGGGCAAGCCACATGTTTGAGGCCTTCCTGCACGGGCCGGTCAACAATGTATTAAAGCTCTTCTAAAGGATAGTCAATATGGATAGTAGAATACATTTTTTCAGTCAAATAGATGTGATTCCCAAATCCGTGGGACCGGAACTGCTGGGTATACGGGGCCGTCAGGCCAATGAATTCGCCGAACTGGGGTTTCCCATACTTCCCGGCTTTATTCTGGATACCGAGATAGCCAGCGAGATACAGGCTGAGGCCATAAAAAAGGATATCAGGGTACTTCTTGACAAATGCTCTTCTACAGCCGGAAAAAAATTCGGCGACACGGATAATCCCCTGCTTCTCAAGGTGGTTATATCCAGCAACCTGGCGGTAACCACCTACCCGACCCTGCATAACTTCGGCCTGGTGCGCCCTACCATAGACGGTTTCGCCAAATGGGTAGGGAGGGACTTTGCCGTCCATGAGGTGCTTTTTCTGGTCCGGGGTATGCTCAAGATTGAAGAGCGTATCAAGGAACTGGAGGACAAGGCCAAGGAACAGGGCGAAATACAGGCCCGGCTTAAATTTCTTAACCGGGCGCTGGGCATTGCCGGGCCTTCCAACGAACTTGGGGTTAAGGAAAAGCCGGTCAGGATTGACAAGAGCGCCGAGGACTACATGGACGAGTACGCCAAGTACTTTCCCAAGGGCTTTTTTGACAGCGCCGAAAACCAGATACTCTTTACATTAAGCGAAATTTCCAAAATGCTGCAGATGGACGAGCAGAATGACCGTGATACGGCCCTCTTGGTTCAGCCCATGGTCTACGGCAATTACGGCAAGGATTCCTGTTCGGGGGATTTTTTCAGCCGCAATGTGGTTACCGGAGACAAGCATCTCCAGGGCCAGTTCTACCGGGGCAAGTTCAACGAAATCGACGCCCAGGGCCAGAGTATCGACAAGATAGGGCCCACCCATCTCAAGCAGCTTGAAAAAATCGCCTGGGCCCTGGAGGACAGGTTCAAGGAAATACGCCAGGTCCGTTTTACCGTTGAAAACGGCAAGCTCTGGCTTATTGAACAGCGCCTGATAGACCAGAAATCAACCCAGGCCGACATCAAGCTCCTCCTTGACCTTGCCAAGCGTAAGATTATTTCCAACGCCGACGTGGTAAAGGCCATAGAACCCCTGCGGCTCAACGAAATACTCCATCCGGTTATCAACCCCGTCTCTGTCAAGGGCTTTAAGAGCTGGAAGGGCGGCATAGCCGGCGCTCCCGGCGCGGCCATAGGCAGGGTGTATTTCAGTACCGCCGCCCTGCTTGAGGCCCGCAAACAGGCCATGGCCAAGGGCGAGGAAGATGACTTTATCCTGGTGCTGATGTCCTCGTTTGCCGAGGACGTCAAGGCCATTGAGGTTTCCACCGGGGTGCTCACCGCTGAAGGCGGCTTCTCCGCCCACGCGTCGGTAGTGGCCCGCCAGTACGGCAAGGTGTCCCTGGTCGCTCCGGCGCTCAGGATTTCAGGCAAAAAGGCCGTCCTGGGGAACCTCAGCTTTTCCGAAGGGGACTATATCACCATAGTCGTGCCCTTCTACGGGGAGAGCAGCATCTACCTCGGCACTGCCCAGCTTATTGAACCTGACCCCGAGGAATCGGGACTGCTTGAGTTCATTTCCCTGAGCAAGAGTTTCCTCAAGACCTTCCATGTGAGGGCCAATGCCGAAACCCCCAGGGACGCGGCCCTGGCCCTTTCCTTCGGGGCGGACGGCATAGGACTCTGCCGCACCGAACACATGTTCTTCCACGCGGACAGGATCAATGTGTTCAGGGAAATGCTGCTTTCCGATTCTCCCAAAGAACGGAAAAAATCCCTGGACAAGCTCCAGGTCATGCAGCGCAATGACTTTTACGGGATTCTCAAGGTTATGGCCGGCAAGGAAGTTACCATAAGGCTTCTTGATTCACCTCTCCATGAATTCATGCCCCATAATGACGGTGAATTAAAAGCCTATCTCAGCCATGTCGGCAAGACAAAAAAAACAAAGCCGTCAAAGGCGGCGGTGCTGGCCAGTATTGACGCTCTCCACGAGTTTAACCCTATGCTGGGCCACCGGGGCTGCCGTATAGCGGTCTCCTATCCCGAGATATACGCCATGCAGATCAGGGCCATATTTGAGGCTACCTACAAGCTCAGGCAGGAAAAAATCGACGCCAGGCCCGAAATCATGATACCCATAGTGATGAACGCGTCGGAACTCAAGCTCATCGCCTACGGCAAGAAGATCGAAGGTTCAAGCTATACGGGAATTGTGGACATAGAGGAAGAACTGCGGAAATCCAAAAAGGCCAAACCGGTGGATTACCAGATAGGCACCATGATAGAACTTCCCGCGGCGGCCCTCGGCGCGGGAGAAATAGCCAAATACGGCCGTTTCTTCAGCTTCGGGACCAATGACCTGACTCAGACTACGCTGGGTATTTCCCGGGATGACTTTACCGCCTTTATGCCCGATTATACCCTCTTTGACCTCATCAAGGGCAATCCTTTCAGCACCCTGGACTCCAGGGTTATGGAACTCATTGCCCTGGCGGTGGAACGGGGAAGGCTTACCAGGCCCGACCTGGTCTGCGGCCTCTGCGGGGAACACGGCGCCAATCCGGGCAATGTGCGCTTCTGTATGGACGCGGGGCTCGACTATGTGTCCTGTTCGCCCTATTCAGTGCCCATAGCCCTCCTCGCCGTGGTTCAGGCTGAACTGGAAAAGGCCGGAGCGGACAAGGACTAAAAAAAGAAGCCCGGATATGCCGGGCTTCTTTTTTACGCGCTTCTTTTTTCGCTCGCGTTAGGGTAAATAGCCAAAAACCGGCTTAAATCGAGCCGGAACCAGAGCCATTCGGCTTAACCGGACGCGAAATCCCCCTTGAATCCCATTGTTGTTTTAATGGTCTCGACGGTCTGTTTGGAACATTTTTTCGCGTCGATCTGGGGTATATTGGCTTCCTTGTTGTAGGTTTTTTCGAAGAACATCGCCAGGGAATCAAATATGTCGGGGAGATCATAAAAAACCAGGGCAAAGTTTATGCCTGTGGGTTTGAGAATGGTAAAGGACGAGAAGGAAAGCAGGGGTTGTTTGGCGATCATGACCTTTGTCTGGTTTTTGGTCGCGAATATATCAAGTTCGCTGAACCTGAGGGGTATCTGTTCCTCGGCGCTGCGTACATAGGGTTCCATGGCCTTATTGGGATACGAAGCGGGTTCTATAAGCACATGGAGCTTTTTACCGTTTGTCTGGAAGGTGAGGCCCTCTTCGGTGGGGTAGATGGACTTTACCCCCGAATAGGCGACGATTTCGTAGCGTGAGTACGCCGAATTCTCGCTGAAAAAAGATGAAATAATGTATCCCCTGTCTTTGGGTAATTTATCCTGAGCGAAGGCGTCGAATAAATCCATTGCTTTTGTTGCCATATATCCCCCGTACGATTTGGTATTTTGTTTGACTTTCAGGGAAACCCTTCCGGTCTCCTGAGAAGTCAAATATCATTATAATTCTTTTGGCCAAATACTCAACTGTTTTTTGGGGTATTTACGCCTTTTTTTCGCTTTTTTGCTTCATATTCGTACTGCTCGGCCTCGTGACTGTTGCCGTATTTCCGGGCTATGGCGGCCATCCAGGTATAGGGCCGGTGGTCATGCCTGTCCCGCTGGGCGGCTTCGCGGAAAAGATCAAAGGCTTTTTCAATCTGCTTGTCCCGGAAATAGAGAAGGGCCAGGGCCAGGGCCACGTCGGAAGATTTTTTGAATACCGAAAAGGCCTTTTTAAGCACCATCTGGGCGTAATAGACCGAACCCGCCCGTTCAAGACAGCCTGAAAATTCCAGGAGCAGGGCCGTGTCGCCGGGCCTTTCCCTGAGAAGGCCCTTGAGCAGCACCGCCGCCTCCCTGTAGCGGCCTGTTTTGCGGTACGCGTAGGCCAGTACCCGCCTCAGGGTGGAATTGCCAGGTTCCCAGGCAAGGAGTTTTTCCAGCTTCCGCGCGGCCCGGGCAAAATCGCAGACACGGACAAGGAACAGGGCCTCTTCCCGCAGTATAGCCAGGTTGCCGGGCCATTTTTCGAGATAACGCCTGTAGGCTTTTTCGAGTTGGGAGTGGTTTTTTCCGCTTTCGGCAAACAGGGCCTCCCGGGCGGCGATACAGCCGAGATAGGCTTTTTCGTGCAGGGGGGCGATGAGGGTTATTTTTTCAAACCAGGACAGGGCTTCCTCAATGAGGCCGACCTTGAGGTAGCGTTTCCCCAGAGCGTACATGAGGTCGGGGTCCGGCCCCAGGGTACGCACGCTGTCCTGAAGCGTGGCAAGCATGGCCAGGTCGTCGCCGCTGTTTTCTTCTTCCCATAATATGGTGTATTTGGCGAGTATGGCCGGGTCCCCGTTGAGTCCCCTGGCCTTTCGCACCGCCTTCCTGAGGCTCTGCCAGTCCCCGCTTTCCCAGGCGACCAGCATCTGGACATACCATATCTGGACCTGGCCGGGGTCCAGTTCCAGCGCCCGGTCAAGGTGATTTTTTGCCGAGGCAAAGTTTTTAAGATTCCTCTGGGCTTCGGCAAAGATAGTATGAATATTGGAATCAGGCCCCCTGGTTTTTATCCAGTTGCGGCAGCACTCGATAACCTGGCGCCATTGGCCTGTTTCCATAAAGGCCTGAATCATGAAACGGTCAACCAGGTCGCTGTTCCAGGGCAGTTCGGGCAGTTCATGGCCCAGGGTTTTTATGACCTCTAGTTCGGCAAGGGCGTCGCTGTTCAAGCCCATGGCCATGAGCAGGGATGCCCTGTACCAGCGGAGATGGGGGTCCCGGGGGGACAGTTCCACAGCCTGGCTGTACTGCTCAAGGGCTTCGGGGAATTCCCCCATATCCCGGTGGGCCCGGCCAAGTTCGATGTGTAAAAGCGGAAAATCGCCCAGCAGTTCCGCTCCGTTTTCCAGAACGAAGTTGAGCATTTCAATGCCCAGGGAAGGATTGTCGTTTCGTATATATTTTATGCCCCGTACAAGCAGGGCGTTGAGATAGGCGCGGTAAATACGGCGGCTTTCTTTTTTGGGGAGCCCCTGCCCGGCCTCAACAGCCTGGCCGAGTATGTCCACGGCGCTGTTGGAACGGCGGGCCTTGAGACAGGCATAGCCCAATATGGCCATGATTTCCGGATCGCCGCCCTTTATGGAGAGGGCCTTTTTAAGCAGGGGTATGGCCTTGTGGGGGAGGCCGAGGCTTATATAACTTCGGCCTGAAAAAAAGTAACCGTCTTTTGAGTAAGGGGCAAGGCGTATATAGTCCCTGAACGCGGAAATGGCAAGGGAGTAGTCTTTTAAGGCATGGCGGGCCCTTCCAAGAAAGAGAAACGCTTCAGGAGGCGGGTCGGTCTCGGAGATAAGTTCTTCAAGTATCGAAACAGCCTTGGGGTAATCCCGTTCTGTTCCGGCCTGGATGGCTTTTTTAAGCCTGTTATTATCCCCGGACTTTGCCACGTCTTATTTTGCCCGTGACAGGGTAACCGCCGCGGTAACCACTATGTCGTCTACGGAAGCGCCCCGGGAAAGGTCGCTTATGGGTTTGGCGAAACCCTGGAGGAAGGGCCCGAAAGCCTCCGCCTGGCCGAGGCGCTGGACCAGCTTATAGCCGATATTGCCCGCGCCAAGGTCCGGGAATACCAGGGTGTTTACCCTGCCCCGTACCGGGCTCCCCGGAGCCTTTTTATCAGTTACCGAAGGAACCAGGGCCGCGTCGGCCTGTAACTCGCCGTCAAAGACAAAACCGCATTTTTTTGCCGCGAGTATGGCGGCGGTGTTTCTGACCTTGAGTACATTGGGATGGTCCCCGCCGGAACCCTTGGTTGAAAAGGAAAGAAGGGCGACCACCGGCTCGACGCCGAGGAATTCCCCGCATGAGCGGGCCGCGGAAATGGCGATATCGGCAAGCTGTTCGGCTGTGGGATCGGGCACCACCGCGCAGTCCGAGAAAATCAGCGCCCCGTCGCTGCCCCAGGTCCTGTCGGCACACTGAATCACAAAGCAGGACGAGGCTGTCTTTAAGCCAGGTATGGTTCCGATTATGGAAAGCCCTGAACGGAGCACGTCGGCGGTAGTGTTCTCCGCTCCCGCCACCATGGCGTCGGCGTCGTTGAGACGCACCATCATGGCCCCGTAACGGAGGGCGGAACCCATTTCGGTTTTTGCCTCTTCGGGACTCATGCCCTTGTGCTTGCGCAGTTCGTAATATTCGTTTGAATACACGGAGAGCTTTGCCGCGAATTCAGGATCGATAAGCGTAATGCCGTCCAGCTTCACCCCTTCCTGGGAAGCTGTCTTTTGAATCTCTGATTCCCTGCCCAGAATCGTAACCGACGAAGCGAGCTTTTCATCAACAATCTTGCGCGCGGCGCGGAGCGTCCTCGGCTCCGTTCCCTCGGGAAGCACCAGCCTTTTTTGCAGGGACCGGGCCTTTTCCATCATATCTTTTACAAAATCCATAATGCGCTCCTTTATTAGGCTCTAATAAGCATAGCAGGAAAAAACACCCGGGGAAAGCCCTTATTTGAATTATATGTCGTCCCAGCCTATGCCCTGGCCGTCGGGAATACAGCGCCGGGCTTTTCTCCCGCTTACCATGGCCGCGAAAGAGGGTGAAAGCCCCGGTTTGAGTTTTTTTTCGCTGCGCAGTATCCCTATCATGTCTTGTTCTATGGTTTCCCCCGGCTGTATATCCCTCAGGGCGTGGAGGGAACGCCGGGTAGTCAGGTAATTGGCCTCTTCCGACGGGGCGAGAACCTTGACGCCGCTGCCGAGTATGGCTTCTACCTGTTCTTTTCCCCATTCAAGGTAGAATTCCCGGCAAAGCCGCGCTGGAATTCCCGGAAAATCAGGAGCCAGGGAACACCGCGCTTCCGCCGCGGTTCTGATACGGCGTACCATGCGGGAAAAATCTTCCGGCGTCAGGGCTATTGCGTCGTCAAGGCCGGCGCCGGAACGGGAAAGGCAGAAGTGTTTTTCTACAGCCCTGGCGCCCAGGGCCGCGGCAAGGGAGGGAACCATTTCGGCGTCCATGCTGTGGTCGCTCACTCCCGAGGCGCAGCCGAAAATCCCCGAAAGGGTCGTGATGAGGCGGAGGTTGTAGTCCTCAGGCGGCGCCGGATAACTGGTAACACAGTGGAGGAGGCATACCTTCCGCCTGGAGAAGAATGCCAGGGCCGCTTCAATATCGGAGAGGAGGGAAATTCCCGTAGAAAGAAAAACCGGAAGCTCCCAGGACGCCGCCGTTTCGAGAAGGGCGGTATAATTGAGTTCAGGCGAGGCTATCTTTACCGCGCCGGGCCTGAGCGCGCGCAGTTCTTTCGCGCTCCGGGGTCCAAACGGGGTACAGAGGAAAAAAAGCCCTTGTTTTCCGGCCTTCTCCTTCATTTCGGCGTAAAAATCAGGGGGCTGCTCCAGGTCCTTAAAACGCTCAAAGAGGGGTATGTCCCCTCCGGGTAGGCGCACTTCCCCGGTTTTAGGGTGAAGTATTTCTTCGGCGTACACTATTTGGAATTTGACACAGTCGGCCCCTGATTCGGCGGCGGCGTCTATGAGTTCGCCCGCCTTGACCCGGTCTCCGCCGTGGCCTGTTCCCAGTTCGGCGATAATAAAGGGCCTCTCCTGTTCCCAGGGGCAGAATAAATGTTCCATAATATCTCCATAGTTTTTTATCATATTATCTCGACATTTGTAAAGTTTTACGATATGATGAAAGAATATTAAGCGCGATTTTGATAGTATTTTGAAAATCGCATATTTTTTAATACCCTAAGGAGTCTTTTATGAAAACCCTGTACTGTGATGTTTGCGGACATACGCTCGAAAACGCCATTCCCAGCCGCACCTACTGGCATATCGGAACCCGTGATATATGCGAGTCCTGTAAAGACAGCCTTGAGGGCGTTCTGAAACCCGAAGTCAGGGCCAGACAGCCCTTTAGCTACGACTGGTATGACAAATTTCTCTCCGATTCTGTTGAAAAAGCCGTTTCCAAGGGTAAATTTTAATTCCAGGAAAGCCGCCCGGGATATGATCCCGGGCGTTTCTTAATCATGCCCGCCTTAACGGCAATGGGCACTTCCCATTTTTTCTCCAATGTGTTAATATACCGCCGATGTAGGCGATTTCAAAATGTCAAATTTTGAAATCGTAACCTTAGATTTAAGGGAAAAAGCGGACTCTGGCCGCTTTTTCCAAAGCCAATTTCAAAACTAACCGAGTTTTGAAATTGGCTGATATACCAGGCGGCTGTCGCCGCCAAACTCGGAGTTATCATGTCCGGCCACAGTAAATGGGCAACACTAAAACACAAGAAGGGCGCCGCCGACGCAAAGCGGGGCCAGATGTTCACCAAGCTGATCAAGGAAATTTCTATTGCCGCCAGAATGGGCGGTGGTGATCCTGAGGGCAATCCCCGGCTTCGTACCGCCGTGCTTAAGGCCAGGGGCGCCAATATGCCCAAGGATAATATAGACAGGGCCATCAAGAAGGGTACCGGCGATCTTGAAGGCGTAAATTACGAAGAGCTTAGTTATGAGGCCTATGCCCCCGGCGGGGTTGCCATACTCATCGAAGTGCTTACCGACAACAAGAACCGGGCAGCCGCCGATGTTCGGAACATACTTACCCGCGCGGGGGGCCAGCTTGCCACTGCCGGGGCGGTGTCCAGGCTCTTTAAGCGTCAGGGCATCATTACCCTGGACGGCGAAAAATACACAGAGGACCAGGTTATGGAAGCGGCCATAGACGGCGGCGCGGAGGATGTGGCCCTTTTGGACGGCATGATCGAGGTAACCACCGCTCCCGAGGATTTTGAAGGGGTGATCAACGCCCTGAACGGGAAAAATTTTGAGACCCTGAGCGCCGAAATAAGCATGGTTCCCGAACTGGAAGTATCCCTGGAGACCGACGCTACCGCCAAGGTGGTGAGGCTCATTGATAAACTCGAAGAAAACGACGACGTGCAGAATGTTTATTCAAATATAGAAATCCCCGAAGGTTTTGAAGCAGAGTGAGACGGTCCGCGGCGAAACGCGGATTTCCTGTCCGCCTTCTGCCGCGTCTACGCGCATCCTTGGCATAGACCCCGGCCTGGCCTCTTCCGGCTGGGGTATTGTTGAATACAGAAACAACAGACTTTACCACATAGCCCACGGCTGTATAGAAACAGGACCCGATCTTGTCCGGGGAGAACGCCTTCTCCTTATTGGCCGCGCTCTGCGCGAGGTGATTGCGGCGTACAAGCCCGTCCTGGCATCCATGGAAACCCTGTACTTTGCCCGCAATGTCTCAAGCGCCCTTCCCGTGGCCGAGGCAAGGGGGGTGCTTTCCATGGTCCTGGCCGAACAGGGAATAGCCCTCAGGGAATTTACCCCCAACGCGATAAAACAAGCGGTAGTCGGCGAAAGCCGGGCCAGCAAAAGCCAGGTCCAGGATATGCTCCGGCTCATATTGGGCCTCAAGGAAATCCCCCGGCCTGACCACGCCGCCGACGCCCTGGGCGCCGCTGTTTGCGCCGCCCACGCCGAGGGGCCTGTAAAAACAGCATAGCGCCAGCGCGAGGCGAGATAGCATACTGAGCCCGGCTGTGATATACTGCGGCCATGTTCAACAGTCTGCGGGGAAAAATCAGCGAAAAACTCGGTGATACGCTGCGTCTCTTTACAGGGGGCGTGGAATGGGATATTACCGTACCCGCCACGGATGTGGCAAAGTTCCCGCCTCGGGGAGAGGAGGCCAGGGTCTATACCTGGCTCTACCACCGGGAGGACCAGATGAGGCTCTTTGGCTTTGTCTCCGGGGAAAGGCGTTCAACCTTTCTTGAACTCCTTAAAGTTGAAGGTATAGGGCCCAGGGGCGCGGTAAAGATTATGGGCGGCATAGAACAGGACGAGCTTGAGAAGGCCCTTGAGGCGGGGGACCTTTCCCGCCTTGAGGCGGTGCCGGGCCTGGGAAAGAAAACAGCCCAAAAAATGATACTTACCCTCAAGGGGAAGCTGACCTCGCTGTCGGCCCTTTCCTCAGGCGGGCCTTACGCCGAACTGGTGGAAGCCCTTGCCGGTATGGGGTATGATAAGCGGGCCGCCGCGGAAGCCCTGGCCAGAGCCGAAGCCGCGCTCCCGCCGGGTGTCAGCGGGGCGGAAAAAGAGAAACTTCTTTTTAAGCAGGCGATAATTCATCTCAGCGTATAGAGGAGAACAGGTGATGGAAACCAGGTATACCATCCTCGCGGCAGGACGCGGGAACATTCTGCTTGATGAGCTTTGTCCCATGCTCCGCGAAACCTATACAGTCATTACCGCGTCGTCAGCCGAAGAATTCTTTGAAAAGGCTTCTCTTGCCCCTGACCTGGCGCTTCTTGAAACCCTTATGCCCGGCATGGACGGTTTTGAACTCCTTGTGGAGCTTAAAACAAAGCCCGTGTCGGCAAACATACCGGTCATCCTCATCGCCCCGTTCCCTGACCATGACGATGAGGAAAAGGGCCTCCTCCTCGGCGCTGTTGATTACATCGCGGCGCCTGTAAACGGGGCGGTGGCGCGGGCGCGTATCAAAACCCATATCGCCACATCCGGGCGTATACGCGCCGCCCAAACAGAAGGCTACGGCGATCCTTTGACCGGCATCGCCAACAAGCGGAGTTTTGACGAAAGGATAACCCTGGAATGGAAACGGGCGTTCCGGGAAAAGACCCCTGTATCCCTCTTGTTCATGGCCGCCGGGGCAGGGGAGGAGGGTTCCCCTGATGACGCGTTTTTTAAGACCCTCGCGGCCATACTTGCCCGCAACGCCAGACGGCCGTCGGATCTGGCCGCAAGCCTGGATTCAGGCCGCTTTGCCGTACTGCTTCCCAACACCAGCATGAACGGCGCGGTGAAAATAGCCGAGGAGATATATTCCCAGGCCGAAGCCGCGCTGGGCGGGGACAAAAACGCGGTGATTAACATAGGCGTTGTCTCCCAGATACCCCAGGCGGATATGAGCCTGGAAGATTTTTTTGCCAGGGCGGAAAAGGCCCTCTCCCAGGCAAAGGCCTCAGGGCTCATCTGTCAGGAATAGGAAGCGTGGCAAAGCCAAAGGATGCTTTTCAAAATAAAATCGAACAGGGGCTTTCCCATCCCGAGACTCCCTTTGAAGAGGACGACGGGGATGTCTCCCTTCGTCCCAAAACCCTCAAGGAATTTCTCGGCCAGAAGGCCATGAAGGAGAACCTTGCCGTTTTTATTTCCGCCGCCAGAGAACGGAACGAAAGTCTTGACCATCTTTTTTTGATAGGCCCTCCGGGTCTGGGCAAAACCACCCTTGCCCAGGTTGTGGCGCGGGAACTTGGCGCCGAGCTCAAAGTAACATCGGCGCCCGCCCTGGAAAAACCCAAAGACCTTGCGGGCATACTTACCACGGTCAGCGAAAAGACCGTGTTCTTCATTGACGAGATACACCGCCTCAAACCCGCCATAGAGGAGATGCTCTATATAGCCATGGAGGATTATGAGCTTGACTGGATTATCGGCGCGGGGCCTGGCGCCAGAACCATACGCATACCCATACCGCCCTTTACCCTGGTAGGCGCAACCACAAAGGCGGGCAATGTGGCAAGCCCCCTCATAAGCCGCTTTGGCATCACCTGCCGTTTTTCTTTTTATGAAAAAGAGGACATGGAAGCCATAGTCAGGCGCTCGGCGGGCATCCTCAATGTCAGCATAAGCGATGACGGCGCGGCTCTTCTGGCCGCGTCATCACGGGGTACGCCCAGGGTGGTCAACCGCCTTTTACGGCGCATGCGGGACTTTGCCCAGGTGTCAGGCGAACGTTCCGTTACCGGAGAAGTTGTGGCCGGGGGACTCAAGCGGCTGGAAATAGACGAACTCGGCCTTGAAAAGCACGACAGGGAAATTCTCAGGGTGATTATCGAACGTTACGGCGGCGGACCTGTGGGCGCGGAGACCCTGGCGATTTCGGTGGGAGAGGCGGTCGATACCCTTGAAGATTACTATGAGCCCTATCTCATCCAGACAGGGCTGATCCAGAGAACCCCCCGGGGGAGGATGGTTACCGCCCTTGCCTATGAACACCTCAAGCTGGAGGCGTTCAAACCCTCAGGCGGCAAAACAGCTTCGCTTTTCGATATTCAGTGAAAACAAAAGATTTTTTCTTTGATCTGCCTGAAAAACTCATCGCCCAATATCCGCCTGAGGAGCGGGGCAGGAGCCGCCTCATGGTCCTTGACAGGAGTACGGGCGGAAGAACCCACCGCATGGTGGAGGACCTTCCAGATATTCTTGAACCGGGATCGCTTCTTGTGCTGAACAATTCAAAGGTGCGCAAGGCAAGGCTTCCGGCCCGTTCCCCCGAAACAGGGGCCGGGGCCGAATTCCTCCTTTTGAATACCCTGCCTTCCGGCGTATGGAAAACAATGGTAAGGAGGGCGCGGCGCAGGCGTACAGGCAGCCGTTATGTTTTTGACGGTGGAAGGGAAGGGGAGATAGTCGGGGAGGACGGGGAATTCCGCCTCCTCCGCTTTGACCCGCCCATTGACGAACACTGGCTTGATCTTCACGGCAGGATGCCGCTGCCGCCCTATATACGGCGGGACGACACCGGAATGGACAGCGAGCGTTACCAGACCGTGTACGCGAGGATTCCCGGCTCGGCTGCCGCGCCCACGGCGGGACTCCACTTTACGTCCGGGCTTCTTGAACAACTGCGGCAGCGGGGCGTGGAAACCGCCTTTGTTACCCTCCATGTGGGCCTTGGGACCTTTCTCCCGGTGCGCTCGGAAAACATTGAGGACCACAAAATGCACGAGGAGGCGTTTAGCATAGACGACGAGACCGCTTCGCGTATCGAGAACGTCAAAGCCAGAGGCGGAAAAATTACCGCCGTGGGAACAACCAGCGTGCGTGTCCTTGAGTCGGCCTGGGACGGAGACAGGCTCAGGCGCGGCGAGGGAAGCACCGCCATTTTTATCAGGCCGGGTTATACCTTCAATCTGGTGGATGCCCTCTTTACCAATTTTCATACCCCCGAATCAACCCTGCTCATGCTCGTTTCGGCCTTTGCCGCCTCCGGCCCCCGCCCGGAAAAAGCGGGGTTTTCACCGGGCAGGGAATGGATACTGGAAAGCTATGAAACGGCGATCAGGGAGGCGTACCGTTTTTTCAGCTACGGCGACGCCATGCTCATCAGGTAGGGCTTCTCTTTGGGATTACGCGGGGGCTTCGTCCCGGTTTTCGTCCTTGTTGTCGATGATGCGTTCGATTTTTCCATGTTCGAGCTTTAC
>JAIRXO010000084.1 GCA_031268255.1 Spirochaetaceae bacterium | reverse complement strand
GACAAGGCTCTTGAACTCTGGGAATTTCTCTTTGCCGAAGCGAAACGCCTGGGTCTTGAGGCGGGTCCTGTGGGGCTTGCCGCCAGAGATTCCCTGCGCTTTGAGGCGGGTATGCCCCTTCACGGCCACGAGATTGGTCCTGAGATAAGACCTCCTGAGGCTCTCCTGTCCTGGGCCTGTGATTTTGAAAAGGAATTTACCGGCAGGGCGAGTCTCCTTGCCCTGAAGGAACAGGGTCTCAAAAGAAAACTTGTAACCATCACGGTAAAAGGCGGTGTTCCCCGGGAGGGTTACAAGGTGTTAAGCCCGGAAGGAGAAGAAATAGGCTGTTGTGTGGCGGGCATGTTCTGTCCCACGGCGGGAACTTATTCGGCCAATGCTTTTGTTCCCCCTGAGTATGCCGGGACCGGAACCGTCCTCGCCGTTTCCATACGCGGCGGCGCGAAAGAAGGGACGGTAGTAAAACGTCCTTTGTATATACCTGTATATAGGAGATCGGTATGAAGTTAGACAGTAAGGCCCGTTACGCGAAAACCCACGAATGGGCGCGCAAAGACGGCGACATAGTAAGCGTGGGTATTTCGGATCATGCCCAGCACAGCCTTGGGGATATAGTTTTTGTTGACCTTCCCGCGGTGGGTTCTTCGTTCAAGGCAAAAGACACTTTCGGCGTGGTCGAATCGGTAAAGGCGGCCAGTGATGTGTACCTTCCCCTTTCGGGAACCATTATCCAGGTGAACGAGAAGCTCGCCGAACAGCCTGATCTTATCAACAAGGATTGTTACGGCACGGGATGGATTGTCAAGATTACCCCCTCTGACAGCGCCGAGTGGGACAGTCTCCTCTCTGCCGGAGACTACGAGACAAACGCGCCGGAGGAATAATCGTGCCTTATATTCCGGCTACCGCATCCCAGACAGAAGCGATGCTCCGCGTCCTGGGCATGAATTCCATCGAAGAACTGTTCAGGGAAATTCCCGAAGGATTCCGCTTTCCTCCCCTTAACCTTGACGACGGCCTGAGCGAAGCGGAAACGCTGCGGGAGCTGGGCTCTCTTGCCGGGCGGAACGCCGATGCCGACGAATGGCTCTGGTTTCTCGGCGGCGGCGCGTATAATCACTTTATACCCTCGGCTGTGGCAAGCCTTGCCTCCCGGGGCGAGTTTGTTACCGCCTATACGCCCTACCAGAGCGAGGTAAGCCAGGGTACGCTTCAGGCTATTTTTGAATATCAAAGCATGATAGCCGGTCTTTGCGGCATGGAGGTGGCAAACGCCGGCCACTATGACGGAGCGGCGGCCCTTGCGGAAGCGGTTCTCATGGCGCTGAAAAACGATACATCAAAACGGCGCGTGCTTATTCCTTCGGGCATACATCCTGAATACCGGGCCGTTCTTGATACCTACCTTGCCGCCCGCGACTGCGTTGTGGAATCCTACAGCGGAAACCCCGCCGGGGCTGTTTCGGGCCAGGGCATTGCCGCTCTTGTGGCCTATTACCCCGACTTTTTCGGGACCATCCCCGACCTGTCAGGCGCCGTGGAGGCGGTACACCGGGAGGGCGGCCTTTTTATTGTTCACGCCGACCCCATTATGCTGGGCCTCCTCAAAAGCCCCGGCGCCTGGGGCGCTGATATTGTAAGCGCCGAGGGCCAGAGCCTGGGGAACGATCTTAATTACGGCGGCCCCTTCCTCGGCATCATGGCCGCCTCGCAGGCCCTCATGCGCCGTCTGCCGGGCCGTATCGCCGGCGAGGCCCATGACGCGGAAAACCGCCGGGGCTTTGTCCTTACCCTCAGCGCCAGAGAGCAGCACATACGCCGGGAAAAGGCGGTCTCCAATATCTGTTCCAATCAGGGGCTCGCCGCGCTGCGCGCCTGCATATACTTGGCCCTCATGGGAAGAACCGGGCTCAAGGAAACGGCAAGCCTCTGCTGGCACCGCTGTCATTACGCGGCAAAAGAAATCTCTCTCATCCCCGGCTGTTCGGTAAAGCCGGGAAATTTTTTCAAGGAATTTACGGTCCGTCTCCCCTGTCCGGCTTCCGGCCTGGCGGAAAAACTCGCCGGGGAACACATAATCGGCGGCCTTCCCCTTTCGCGGTATTTTCCCGAAAGGGAAAACGAACTGCTGGTCTGCGTAACCGAAATGAATTCCAAAAACGACATTGATACCCTGGTCAGCGCCGTCAGGCGGGTAAGCGCGTCAGGTGCGGGAGGCAGGGCATGAAAGAACCGCTAAGGGCCGATGCCCTCTTATACGAACTGAGCGTAGAAGGCAGAAAGGGAGTCAGCCTCCCAAAACTTGATGTTGAAGAAACACCGGCGCCGCAAGAACTTCTGCGGGAAGAACTTCCCCTGCCTGAGCTTGATGAAGCCACGGTGGTCCGCCACTTTACCCTGCTTTCCCAAAAAAACTTTTCGATAGACGGCCAGTTCTATCCTTTGGGTTCCTGTACCATGAAATACAATCCCAGGATGAACGAGGAAGCCGCTTCGCTTAAAGGGTTCAGGCGCACCCATCCCCTGCTTCCCGAAACCATGACCCAGGGCGCCCTGGCCCTGCTCTACAAACTCCAGGAAAGCCTCAAGGAAATTACCGGCTTTGAAAGTTTTTCGCTCCAGGGAGCGGCAGGCGCCCAGGGAGAACTTGCCGGCGCCCTGATGATACGAGCCTACCATGTTTCCCGGGGCGATTCCCGCCGGAACCGTATGCTGGTCCCCGACTCGGCCCACGGGACAAACCCGGCGACCTGCACCATGGCGGGGCTCATCGCCGAAACCATACCGTCGGACTCAAACGGCGCCGTGGACCTCGCGGCCCTCAGGGAGGCGGTCTCGGGCGAAAAGGGAAAAACCCTGGCAGGGCTCATGATAACAAACCCCGGAACCCTCGGCCTCTTTGAGCCAAACATAGCCGGGATTATAAAAATCATCCATGACGCCGGGGGCCTTGTGTACGGAGACGGCGCCAATATGAACGCCCTCCTGGGCATAGTCAAACCTGGCCGTATGGGTTTTGATGTCATGCACCTCAATCTTCACAAGACATTCTCCACTCCCCACGGCGGCGGCGGACCAGGAGCCGGGGCTGTCGGCGCGGGAGAACTCCTCAAGGACTTCCTCCCCGGCCCCCTGGCCTCGCTTTCAGGATACCCCGCGGCGGAAACCTATACATTCTTTCAGCCTTCTTCTTCGATAGGGAGGCTTAAAAGTTTTAACGGGAATTTCGGCGTTCTTGTCAGGGCCTACGCCTATATCAGAACTTTGGGCAGACAGGGCATACGCCGGGTCTCAGAATACGCGGTCCTCAATGCCAACTACCTCAAGGCCCTGGTTAAGGATGCCTACCCCGCAGCCTACGGCGGGGGAAAGCCCTGCATGCACGAGTTTGTCTCATCCCCCAGCTTTGGGAACGGCATCACTACCATGGACATAGCCAAGCGGCTCATTGATTACGGTTTTCATCCACCGACTGTGTACTTCCCCCTCATTGTCAAGGACGCCATGATGGTGGAACCCACGGAAACTGAATCAAAGGAAACCCTGGAAGCCTTTGCCAGAGCCCTCAATCTCATCGCCGCCGAAGCGCGGGAACAACCCGAACTCCTCAAGGAAGCGCCCCATAACACCCCGGTGGGCCGCCTTGACGAGACCGCCGCGGCCCGCAAACCAGTGCTGCGCTACAGGCCGGTATAAGGCGGCGTGTTTTCCGTCAACCCGCTTCTGGCGCAGCCTCTCGCCTGAAGGAACGTTAGGCGAAATTGCCGCAAACTGGTTGTAAAAAATTGAAAAAATATTGTCCAAATATTATTTTAACGCCTTAAAACCGGTAAATAAAACTTCCAGCCCGCAGTTAAACTGTTCGTCAAATGATAACCACTCAAAATTACTTCCCAGGATCGCCCCGTAAGGATTGGGGGCATCCGGGGAGAAAGAACGGAAAAAAATCTCATCGGACACGGAGGATAAAATATAATTATTTAACATGTGGGTGGCAACCATACATTTATTTTCTTTCATGCCCAAATGCAGCAAACAAATCATTACATTTTTCAT
>JAIRXO010000032.1 GCA_031268255.1 Spirochaetaceae bacterium | reverse complement strand
CTCTCGTCGGTTTCTCCGGTATTGGCGTACAGGGCGTCCATCCCGTCAAGCATATCCGGTTCCCAGAACGAATATACCCTGATAAAATTGCGGTCCGAAAGAAGCACCCCGAGCAGGACATCGTTATACATAGCGCGCCTCATGGCAGCGTCGGTGTTCTCGAAATTTTCCATTATATAGGCGATTGAGCGTACCCTGTCTATATAGGACTGGTAATCGGCCTGTATTTCCTTCGCCGTCATGCCGGCGAGATTTGACATACTCTCAATGGCTGTCTCCCTCTGCAGGAAGGCCGCCCGGAAAAGCAGCACGGTAACAATGACCGTGATAAGAGCTATGGTTACCGAGGCATTGATCACGACAAGACGGTATTCCTGGCTGAGATCCTGCCAGGACAGGTGGGATGCCTTTGGGGACTTTCGTTTTCCGAACATATATTGCATTTAATACGATAACGCCCAAATTTTGCGATGTCAAGGATAATTTGCGATATTGGAACAAAACCCCGCCCTCTTTGCCTTTAGGCGGGACGGCGCCGTGCGGAAGCTCCCTCAGCTATCCTGAAGCGACTCTATTGCCACCGAGAGGCGGAATTTTTCATTTTCAAAAATGGTAAAGGGGATGCAGATGATACGGGCGTGGGCATGGGGCCACTGTATGGTATGCTGTCTGCCTTCCACGATGGTGGGCAGGGAGATAACCAGCCTGAACGCCTCTTCCAGGCCCTTTTTCGCGTTTCCGGCAATGATGTTGACGATTTCGCCTATGGCGTCTATGACCTCCTCGTCAAGCTGCGTATGACTGGTCCCGGTGAGTATGCCGGTAAGCCGCATTGCCAGGGTTTTCTCCATGGAAATAACCACCGCGCCCCGGGCTTCCCCGGTCAGGCCTATAATCGCGGAAACATCCCATTCGTTGACCTCATCCTTTTCGGAAAAATGCGGCCTTTCGGCGTTAAGTTCGGCGCCCAGAAATTCCTTGAAAACATTCTTGCAGACATCAATAAAAGGCTGGATATACTTTTCCATATCTTCTCCAATAGAACCTGTTTTAAAACGATATCCTGGATAATTTATCCAAAAAACTTTTTTCGTGCAATGGTTTGATTATATAGTCGGTGGCGCCGCTTTTTAAAGCCTCTATAACATTGTACTTGGCCGCTTCGCTGGTAACCATGATAATAGGCAGTTTTTTGTATGATTCCATGGAACGGACCTTTTTGAGAAAGTCCAGGCCGGAGAGCTGGGGCATATTCCAGTCCAGCAGCACGAGACTAATGGTCCTGCTCTCCAAAAGACTCAGGGCGTCCTTCCCGTTGGCCGCCTCCACAAATTCGCAGGGAATTCTCAGCTCCGAAAAGGTATTCTTTACGATATTCCGCATTATGCGCGAATCATCAACAACCATAATAGTTTTCATGGCACTCTCCATTTTCATTATGCCAAAAAAATTCAATATGGCAAGAGAAATTTATAAAAAAACGCACGGCTAAAAGCCCATTCCCAGGCTGAACATAAAGGAGCCCTGTTTTCCGCTGATATTATAGCTGTAGCCCATGCCAAGGGCGGGTATGGCGATTTTGCTGAGGTAAAAACGGACGCTGGCAAATACCCCCTGGTCCCAGCAGCGGCCAAGCACCGGTCCTTCGGAAATCACGCCTTCCCAGGCGGCCAGAATCGAGAGGGTTCCGGCGGAAAATCTGGCAAGGTATTTTTCGAGGCCGCCTGAAAAGCCCGCGTAGTTTCTGGCGGAGAAATCCCGGGGCAGTATGTTTATCTGTACCGACGCCGGGGAATTTTCAAAAAGAATCCCCGCGCCGTCCTCATAGAGCAGGGCCGAACGGAGCAGCATCCTGAAACCGGGGATGATGGATTTTTCAATATTGAAGGAGAGGCGGCTCGAATGATAGGACGGGGTATCAACACCGTAATTGTAGGTATAGCTTACGGAAAGGCTCCGCGCCGAAAGGAAATAGCCGTCCCAACTGCTGTCCCGTATGGCAAGGGAAGGGCCAAACCCGATTGTCCAGGCTCCCGAAGCCGGGGGATTAAGGGCCTGTTCGCTGCCGGAAAGATAGTACCTGTTAAACGAAACACCGAACGCAAGGGAGAACGGTCCCGCCGGGGCATAATTAACGCCCGCCCGGGCTGAAACCGAACTGAAGGTAAAGCGCCTGAAAACATGTTCGTTCCGGTCTTTGTCCTCCCGCTCGGAACTGCCGTAAAAACCGGCGAGGTTCCAGCCGGGAATCTCCGCCCTGTCGGGGGTGTTCATATACATTGCCGCGGCCATCCAGCCCCTGTTGCTGTACATGCCGGCCAGCATCATCTTGTCGTTGAGCCCGAAGGCGTTGGCGTCCATAAAGGCCCCGCCCGCCGCTACGGAACCTGACGAAGCCATGACAAAGGGAATGGGAAAGATGGACCATTTTTCGGCTACAAGCACATAGAGGACGGTCTCTCCTGTCCCGCTGTCATCTATTACCGCGACATCAAGGGGATTGAGTATGCCGCTGTCCATGACCGCCGCCCGTACTTCGTCAAAATCAAGGGAAGAAGCGTCCCGGCCTATAAATTTTTGCAGGAAGCGCCGGGCCACATGGGGTTTTGTCCTTTTGAGGCCGTCAACAACGACCCGCTCTATGACGCGGCCTCCGGCGGAAAGCGGGCGTTCCGTTTCTCCCGATGCTTCCTGGGAGAACATAAAGCCTGAACATACAGCCAGGAACAGCGCCGCGGCGGCAAGTTTTTTAGATACGGTCATACTTTCTTAGAGGGCCCTGACAAGCCAGCCCTTGGTATCGGGGAGCAGGCCGTACTGTATGCGCTTGAGGGTGTCCCGTATTTCGGCGCTCAGTTCCCCGGTCTTGCCGCCGTTAAAAACTGTTTTTTTGCCGTTATGGGTCAGCGACTCAATGGGCGTTGCCCCCGCGGCGGTCCCGCTGACAAAACATTCCCTTGTTCCGGCCAGCGCCTCGTCGATGGAGATTTTTCTTTCCGAGACTTTGACCCCTTTGTCACGGGCAAGTTCTATGATGCTCGCGCGGGTGATGCCCGGAAGAATGGTGTCCCCCAGTTCCGGGGTAACCAGTTCGCCTGATTCCAGGTAGAAGAAAATATTGCAGGAAGAACCTTCTTCCACATATTTTTGTTCCAGGGCGTCCAAAAAAACACATTCCATAAAACCCCTGCTGACCGCTTCGTGCTTGGCCAGGGCGGCAATCGTATAGTTTGAAGCGGCCTTGATCCAGCCGGTTCCCTTTGGAGTGGCCCGTATGCGTTCGGTAACAACAGCGTCGGAGCTGCCGCCGGAAAAATACGAACTTACCGGGGTATTGATTACTATCACCCAGGGCTCCCGCGAGATATTAACCCCTATACCGCCCTCGGCCAGGGTAAAGGGCCGTATGTAGACAGAGTCGGCGCTCATAAAAGAATCTTTTTCCCATTCTTTTTTATACGCCGGCCTGAATCCCATAGCGGCATTGCGTTTGACGGTCTCTATGCATGCGTCAAGAAATTTATCCTCAGGGAAACCGGGCATATAAAGACCTTCCATGGACTTCCTGAAGCGCGC
>JAIRXO010000297.1 GCA_031268255.1 Spirochaetaceae bacterium | reverse complement strand
AGGCCGCCTTCCTGTTTGGCCGCTTCGTTCCAGTTGTGGCCTATGTCGGCAAGCAGGGGGGCAGTGCGGGCGGCGCCGTTAAACAGAACAAGACGCCGTACCCGCCGGGGCCGCTGTACGGCAAAACCCAGTCCTACTTCGGCGCCGTAGGAGATGCCGCAGATATTGACTTTTTCGAGGCCCAGGTGGTCCAGAAGAGCGTTGACAAGGTCCCTTTGAATCGAATGGTCATAGGCGCCGCTCAGGTTTGCGCTCTGTCCCTGGTCAAAAAAATCCACCAGGAGCAGGCGGTTGTTTTGGGAAAAATTTTCGATAAAGGGAACCCAGCTCCTGGTTGACATCATGATGCCGTTTAAGAGCAGTATGGGTTCCCCTGAACCGTAGGATTCATAGTAAACTTTTTTCCCCGCGAATTCAAATTCAGCCATCAGAAAGATTTCCTCCCGATGATACCCAAGTCCTGGGCCTCGCGCATGATGTCCTCGCGGAAATCAGGGTGGGCAATGGCGGTCAGGCGCTGGACCCTTTCGCGGACATTGGTTCCCCGCAGGCACGCTATGCCGTATTCGGTTACTACCCGATCCACATCCATGCGGGAAAGGCTGACTATGGCGCCCCGGTTAAGGCAGGGCACTATCTTGCTGATTTTTTTCGTCTGGCCGTCCTTGTCCTTGACCGTGGCGGTCGAATAAAGGCAGATATAGGAACGTCCACCCAGGGAATTCTGGGCGCCTATGGCTGTATCGGCCTGGCCGCCTGTCCCGCTGATCTGTTTTGGTCCTATGCTTTCCGAGGCGCACTGGCCGGTAACATCCACTTCTACCGAAGAATTGATGGAAATCTGATGGTCGTTCTGGCCTATCACATGGGGATCATTTACATACTCCCCGTTCAGAACCAATACGCCGGGATTATCGTCAATAAAGTCGTACATGGCTCTGGTTCCAAACACAAAGGTACAGACCATCTTGCCCGGATAGAGTTTCTTTTTCCTGCCGGTTATTACCCCCGCCTCAAAGAGCTTGGCCATTTCGCTGGTCAGCATCTCGGTATGGATGCCTAAATCTTTTTTATCATACAGGGCCTTGGCAATGGCATTGGGCATGCCCCCTATCCCCAATTGGATGCAGTCGCCGTCCTCTATCTCGTCGGCGATAAGTTTGCCTATCTTGTAGTCTATTTCATTGGGCTCCGCGTCGGGAACCTCAGGAAGGTCATAATTGGTTTCTATCAAATAATTAACGTCCTTGAGATGGACTTCCACATCGCCAAAGGCCCGGGGAACCTTGGGGTTGATTTCTAAAATTACCAGGTCCGCGTTCTCCCTGATGCCCCGTTCGTAGGTTGCCGAGAGGGATATGGACATATACCCGTGTTTGTCAGGCGGGCTCGCGTTGCAGATAAGGATATTTGTTTTGATATGATCCCGGCGTTTCCATCCGGCGGTATGGAGATGATTGGGAATATAGGAAACCGCGTCTATGGCATGGTTGCGCCTGAGTTGGGGTGTATAAAACCAGGAATTAACATTTATCTTTCCGATATATTTTGGATTGGTTAAATAATCTCCTTCGGCCATGGGGAGGCAGTTGCTTACGACAACATCACTGACCCCCCGGTCAATGATTTTGTGTATGTTCATAAAAAAATCATGGGCTTCCGCGGCAGCCATTCCGGTTACAATGTGGTCTCCGTCTTTTACCATCGACAAAGCCTTGTCAACGGTAATAACTTTGCTTAAATATTCGTTATTCATAGGTTCTTCCTTATTAAAATACCGTCCCGGAACCATGGGCTTCGGGACGGAATACCTAAGGTCCGCGCTTCTTTCAGCGGCCCAGTTTGGCAATCAGTTCATCAATGGACGCCATGGGGTCCGCTTCGACAAAGGTCCCGTCAGCGGCGCTTCTTCCCGGTGCGGGGCGCTGGTACTTGCTAAAGGCAAGTGAATCCAGGCCTATGCGGTTTCCTCCGGCATAGTTGACTCCGCCGGAAATGGCGACAGGAACCCGCTGGCTTTCCATGGCCTCAAGGAAATTCTCGGCATTAAGGGGCTTGCCGGAAGCGTTTAAGCGTTCAATACCCACAAGGAAGGTTCTCACGGCTATATAGGAACTCATGGAGTATGCGTTGACCTTATAGGCTTCTTTTTCGGAAGCGGGGATATACCTGGTATCCCAATCGACTATCTTGCAGTACTCCGCATAGTCCTTGAGCCGGCGGTCCGCTTCGGCGCTGGAGCCGGGTTTCTCATAATAGACAACCCAGGCGGCCCCATATATTTCCGCCGCGCCTGAGTTAATGGCTTCGGTAGGAATATTGGTGGGTGAAATGTTTACATAGGTTGTAATCATGGGCCTGGGCCGGGCGATGGAATTGGCATAGGCGGCGGCGTAGATGGCCTTAAAATACGCCTGGTTACCCGCGGCGATAATGACATCGCAATTCTGTACCGCGGTGATCTGGGGACCTATTGAAGCGGCGTCGGAAGAACCTATGGGCTGGTAAACAATCGCCGGCTTGACGCCTTCGGGCCGGTTGTCCAGGGCAGATTGGGCCTCGATACCCGCCTTAAGGCTTAAGCCATCGTCGGCGGTGGAGAACACCACGCCTATGGATTTGACATTTTGAAAGTAGGTGATCGCCCGCAGGTACATGAGCCGGCCTTCGGTCTTGTAGAGAGGCTGGACTCCCATCATGTATCGCTGGCTTCCGCTGGCAGGTTCAAACATCTGGGCGCTGGTCCCGGTTCCAAAATAGACCGCGGGAATGCCGCTGGTTTCAAGTTCGTATTTGGCGGCCACCACGTTCCAGGTTCCGAGGATTCCTACCAGGGAAAAAACATTATCGTCGTTGATCAGTTTTTCGATATAGGTTTTACCCGCGGCGCCGTCGCCCTTGTCATCATAAATGGTTGCCCTGATGGTCCTCCCCTTGAGTATATCCTTGTATTCGGGGGCCTGGTTGATGTAATCAACATAGGCCTTGTAAAAGTTCCCGTAGGGTACGCCTACCAGAGCATAGGCGCCTTCGGAACAAATCGCCGCCCCGATGTGGATTTCGCTGCCCTGCTGCGCACCGCCGCCTCTTTGACAGCTTACAAAGCCAAATACCGTCAGCAGCGATAAAAGGATAACAGTGATGAATACCGTTCTTTTCATTTTCTCCCTCCAAAAATTCTATATTAGGAATCCTTAAAAAACTTTTGCCATTAAGGATAAACCTTGCCTCAAGCGTCTTTTTTATTCCCCAGATACGCGTCAATCAGGCGCTGGTCATGGATAAGGTCCTGGGCCTTTCCTTCGATAGTAATTCTTCCCAATTCCAGCACTATGGCGTAATCGGCTATTTTCAGGGTCTGCAGGGCGTTCTGTTCCACAATCAATATGGTTGTTCCGGTAAGACTTATTTCCTTGATACACCTGAAAATTGACTTTACGATTATGGGCGCCAGTCCCAGGGACGGCTCATCCAGAATCAGTATTTTGGGGCTGGACATCAGGGCCCTGCCAATGGCAAGCATCTGCTGTTCTCCTCCCGACAGGGTATTGGCCTGCTGCTTTCTCCGCTCTTTGAGAACCGGAAACATGGCGTATACATACTCCTGGTTTTGCCCCTCATTTTTCGCGTCCGGTCCCCGGTTTTTTTTGACCAGGCTGTAGGTCCCAACCTTGAGGTTTTCTTCCACCGTAAGACCGCTTAATATCTGCCGGCCCTCAGGAGAATGGGAGATGCCCGCTTTGGCTATTGAATAAATGCTCCTGCCGACTATGTTTTTGCCTTCAAAAAAAATTTCACCGCTCTTGGGTTTTACGATTCCCGATATGGAACGCAGGGCGGCGCTTTTCCCCGCGCCGTTGGCGCCCAGTATGGCAAAGATATTGCCCTTGTCCACGCTGAAACTTATTCCCTTAAGCGCCCTGATGGCGCCGTATTCAACCTTTAAGTCCCTTACATCCAGAACAGCCATTACTCTACTCCCAGATATGCTTCCTGCACATCTTTACTTTCCTGGATTTCTTTTGGAGTACCGTAGGCCAGTTTTCTGCCAAAAGAAACGGCGCAGATATGATCACAGATATCCATAACCAGGCCCATATCATGCTCCACCAGAAAGATCGTCGCTTCGTATTCACGGGAGATGTTTTTTATCAGCTCCGTAAGCTCTTCGGTTTCTTTTTCATTCAGGCCCGCCGCGGGTTCATCAAGGATGATAAGCGAAGCGTCGGCCATAAGGGTACGGGCAAGTTCTATCCTTTTAAGTACTCCGTATGGCATGCCCACAGGATAGGCGTCCCGAAAATGCGACAGCTTCATTTTTTCGAGAATCACACGGGCCTTTTTGGTCAACACATCGGTCTCCCGCTTTAAGGTGGGAGTAAAAAACATGTGGGAAATAAAACCCGAATGGTACTGGGTATGGGCGGCTATCAAAAGGTTTTCCAGGACGGTCAGCTCCGCCACCAGTTCTATATTCTGAAAGGTACGCACTATGCCGGTTTTGATAACATTATGTACCGCGTACTTATTGAGAGGCAGGGTTTTTCCATAGCGGTCGTTAAACCATATTTCGCCGCTGGTGGGCTT
>JAIRXO010000295.1 GCA_031268255.1 Spirochaetaceae bacterium | reverse complement strand
CAGAGGCACCACCTTGCCGCCAATATTCTGGTAACCCTGCTTGCCGCCGCCGGCGCCCAAGAATACGCCGCCATGCTCAGGCGGAAAGATCACGAGCTTAATCCTGTCGAGGCCGCCGTATTCGGCGCCATGGGGCCTGCCGCCGCCACCTTACAGGTGAGTTTCGCGTGGAGCGGGGAAACCATAGCGGCGTCTCTTGTACTCAGCGCCGGGTGGTTTCTTGTCTCACGGGTTTTTTCCGCCGAGAAGGATATAGAAAAGGCCCTTGGGCGTATTTCAGGCGGCTTTTCCATCGTCATGTATCCGGGGTTCTTTCTTGTCTGGATTATACGCATGGCCCTGTTCCCCGACGCGGCCAAGGTCATACTCATCTTTCTTCTTATTGTGTGTTCGGGAGATTCGGTGGCCTGGGCCGCGGGCATGATACTGGGCAGGGGGAACCGGGGTGTTGTTATAGCCAGCCCCAACAAGAGCGTGGCCGGATTTATCGGCGGTTTTGCCGCCTCCCTCCTGGTAAGCCTCGGCGCGATACTGGCCTTTCCCGGCCTCTTTTATACGGCGAAGCTGCCTCCCCTTCTCGCCGGGGCCATACTCGGCCTTGCTACGGGGGCCGCCGCCGCGCTGGGTGATCTGGCGGAATCGGTTCTCAAGCGCAGCGTTAATATCAAGGATTCAGGGAACCTCATACCCGGCAGGGGCGGGGTTCTCGATTCCATAGATTCCATAGCCCTTGCGGCGCCGGTATTCTACTGCCTGTACCGCCTCTTCTTTCTTTAGGCATGAAAAAGCGCGTCGCCCTTCTGGGGGCCTCAGGTTCCATAGGAAAAAACACCCTTGATGTGCTTAGGGAAGGAAGGGATTTTTTTGAACCCGTACTTTTCAGCGCCCATACCCAGGACGAAAGCCTCCTTACGCTCAAGAAGGAATTCCCGGAGGCCCGTCTGGCCCTGTCCGGGAAAGAGAACGGCCCGGACGGCATAGAGTATTTCGGCGGCAAAGGGCTCCTTGAGGCCATAGCATGCTCTGGGGCTGATATAGTCTTAAACGGCATCTCAGGCGCGGACGGCCTTGCGGCATCCCTGGCTGCCATACAAAGCGGCGCCGATCTTGCCCTGGCAAACAAGGAAACCATTGTCATGGCTTCTTCCCTTATGGCCGCCGAGGCAAAAAAGGCGGGGGTGCGCATACTCCCCGTTGATTCGGAACATTCGGCTGTCTTTGCCCTTCTTGAAGCCCACGGCAGGGAACAGGCCGCCGAACTGATACTTACCGCCTCCGGCGGCCCCTTCCGCACCAGAAGCGCCGCGTCCCTTGAATCCATAGGGCCCCGGGAGGCCCTGGCCCATCCTACCTGGAGCATGGGGCCAAAAATTACCATTGATTCCGCCACCCTGGCCAACAAGGGCCTTGAGGTTATCGAGGCCGCGGGGCTCTTTGGCGCCGCTCCCGAACAGATAAAGGTGGTTATTCATCCCCAGAGCATTGTACATTCCATGATACGCCTCAAGGACGGGGCCGTGTACGCCCAGCTTTCAAAACCGGACATGAGGCTCCCCATTCACAATGCCCTGTACTGGCCTGAGTGCCTCCCCTGTTCCTTTGCCCATCTTACGTTTGAAGGGCTGGTTCTGGAATTTGAAAAGCCCGATGTCAAAAAGTTCCCCATGCTGGACCTGGCCTATGAGGCGCTGAAACAGGGGGGCGTGTACCCGGCGGTATATAACGCGGCAAACGAGATAGCCGTAGCCGCCTTTCTTTCCGAACGCATAGGCTTTACGAATATCGCCGAACTTACCCGCGAGACCCTCTCGCATGATTGGCAAGGCGGGGCCGATTCATTACAGTTAATATTGGAAGCCGACAAAGCGGCAAGAAATTTAACCATTCGATACATTACGGAGCATCTTTCATGGTAGCGGTACTAATAAAAATTATCCTGGGCCTGGCCGGAATGGGCATCGTGGTACTGGTCCATGAACTTGGGCATTTTATAGCCGCAAGGCTCTCGGGCATCGAGGTCGAAGCCTTTTCCATAGGCTGGGGCAGGCCGGTGCTGAAGAAAAAAATGGGCGGCGTTGAATACCGCCTCGGTATTCTTCCCCTGGGAGGCTACTGCAAACTGAAAGGAGAGGCCGAGTATCAGACGGCCATTTCCAATCCCGGATCGGAACTGCCCCGCACGCCCGGCACCTTTTTCGGGGCCAAGCCCTGGCGGCGTATCGTGGTGTCCGCCGCGGGACCCCTGTCCAATGTTATCTTTGCCGCGTTTGTGTTCATGCTTATCTGGGGATCGGGCTTTGAGATACGCAGCCTTGACAACCGCATCGTACTCGTGTCGGACATAAATCCCGAAGAGCACTACCCCGCCGACCAGGCGGGCCTTAAAACCGGCGACCGCATTGTGGAAATTTCTGGCCGGCCCATAACAAACTACCGCGACATACAGGAAGTCATAACCCCCAGAGGCGATATGCCCACAATCATCAAGGCTGAACGGCAGGGGACAATACTGGAAACGGAACTTGTACCCCGCCTTGATAAAAGTTCCGGGGCGGGTAAGCTCGGCGTGTATTACTGGGCGGACCCGGTAATCGCGGACGTAAGGCCCGACAGCCCCGCCCATATAGGGGGCCTCGAAAAGGGAGACATCCTGTACACGGTGAACGGCAGGGATATTCCCTATACCGTGGCGCTCTTTCCCCTGCTCAGGGACAAGCCTCCCCTGCTCTCCGTAGAATACCTGCGGAACGGGATACCGCATAACGCCGTCCTCGTGCTGTCCTACGACGATGCCGGATCGGCTGATATAGGCATAGAATTCGAGACCATCTCCTATCCGGTAGAAGGACTGCCCCCGCACAGGGCCATACTCAAGGGCCTGGACGAAACCGGAAAAACCCTCAGCCTCTCTCTGCGCAGTCTTGCCCTGCTCTTTAAGGGCATAGACCTTACCCAGGCGGTTTCGGGCCCCGTGCGGATTACCTATATGGTGGGGGACGTTGCCGCCGAGGGCTTTGGACAGGGCCTGCGGGAAGGTCTTATTTCCATGGGCAATTTTCTTGCCCTTATTTCCATCGCGCTCTGCATCATGAACCTTCTTCCCATTCCGGTGCTTGACGGAGGCATGATAGTGCTTTTTATACTTGAAGGAATCATACGGAGGCCCATCAGGGCCAGGACGATTTATATTTTTCAAACTGTCGGGGCGGTGGTAATCTTCGGCCTGATGATCTTCGCTGTTTTTGGAGACATACTCTTCCTCGCCGGCAGACGATAAGGTAAAATAATGAAACGGAAAATTGCCTGTATCTGTGAGACCGCGTTTGATATTGATGTTCCCGAGTCGGTTGATCTTGACGAAACGCCGGACGCCCTCAACGAGGTAATGGACGGGACCTTCCTGTCCTATACCTGTCCGGGCTGCGGAAAAATCCACAAGCCCGAGTTTCCCGTTACCATAGTCTGGCCGTCAAAGTCCCTGATACTTGAGGTGCTGCCCGAGACCGAACGGGGCGCCTATTACAGGCGGAAAAAGGATGGGCCCGGAAGCTCCGCCGTCATCAGCTTTCCCGAAATGGCGGAACGCCTTGCGGTGATACGGGACGGCCTTGAACCTGTCGTGATTGAGGCCCTCAAATACTACATGCTCTCCAAGGCCCAGCAGAATTACCCTGACAGGGAAATATCAATGTGGTATCAAAAGAAAGAAGGTGATCTGCTTGAATTTCACCTCCACGGCATACGGGAAGGGGAAGTGGCGGTAAGCCGCATACCCTGGGCCCTGTACGAAAAAAACTTTCAGGACTACAAAAAGAACCCCCGGTCGGAACTTTTTTCGTCCCTCAGAATCCGAAGCTATATATCGGTGCAGAACCTTATGCGCCCCGAGGAACTGATGTGACAGCGGCAAAGAGACTTTCCGCCTTTCTTTTTCTCTGTGTCCTGGTTCTTTCTGGCGAAGCGCAAAGCGGGGACCAGGACAACATCGTCCTTCCGGGCCCCCACAGGGGGGCGGTCAGCGTGGTTCTCCCCGACGGGGAAGGAAGGATACTTTCCGCCGGGGAGGACGGCTTTCTCGGCATCTGGGACCCCGGCGCCGGCAGGGCCCTTGAGCGTTTCCAACTCAGCGCCTTTTCCATCACCGGCATGGCCAAGCGGCCTTTCCGGCAGGAAATCGCGCTTATAGAAACAGACGGCATGGGTCTCTACAGGGTCTCGGCGTGGAATTACGCCGAACGAAAAAAACTTTTCACCCTGCGTTTCAGGGACCCCGTGTCCTTTGCGGGCTATTCCGCGGGGGGGAGTTTTCTTATGATAGCCCGGAGCGGCAGAACCGCGGTGGTGTTTCTTGACCCCCTGACCGGGGACCAGCTTGAGTCTCCCGGAGGTCTTACCGGAAACGTCAGCTTCGCGGCCACGGGCCCTTCGGAACGCACCATGGTCTGTTATTCCCCTTCCGGGATACTTTCATACTGGAACCTTGAGAGCGGCGAGGAAGTCCGTACCTACAGGGTGCCTGAAAACCTCAAAAATCCCATACTGTTCAGCAATAACCGCTTTTTCGCCGGATATGATGCCCAGGGGCTTTCCGTTCTTAACGCCGCGTCGGGAGTCCTTCTGGCCCGCTCAAGCGAAAGCCGCTCAGGATTCCTTATCGCCTCGGGCGGCGAAAGTACCGAATTTATAAGCGAAGAACGCCAGGGAAACAGTACACGGGTCCTTCGCTACAATGTAAAAGAAAACGGAAGCCTGGAAATAAAAAACCGCCGCACCCTGCAAAATTCGGGCGCCCAGATCAGCTCCACGGCGTTGAGCGGGGAAAGCATCATACTCGGCGGCAGCGACGGTCTTGTCAGGGTTCTGGACAGCTCAGGCAGCGTCAGAATCCTGGGGGTAAGGGCACAGTATCAAATCCACGAAGGGGCCGTATCGGGAAATACCCTGGCGGTGCTGAACAGGAACGGCTCTTTTGCCCTGCTCCCCCTGGACTACGGGGATTTTTCGCCGGGCATGCGTATCAATTTCAGCGGAGCCGGTTCCTACAACCGCATAGCAAGCGATCCGCATTACGGGGAAGGCGAAGAAACGGAAAGCGGCCGTCCGGCCTTTCTCCTGTGGAATTCGGAAAACGCCCGGAGCGTGCCTTCCCTCCGCTTTTTGTCGGGACCGGCGAGAAACCTCGACAAGCTGGCGCTCCGTTTCGGCCTGCGTTCAGTTTCGGTGCTGGGAAACAGGGCGCTTTTTCTTGACGTTATGGGCAATGTCTTTATGGTATCCCTCGAATCAGGCGATATCGTGTACCGGTATTCCTCCATGGGAGCCCTTGACGCGGTCCTTGCCGGCGAAAAGACCATCATACTGGGAAGAAGCGGCGCTTCCACTCCCTTCCTCATGGTGGATACCGAAAACGGAGAGACCGTTCCCCTCGCCTACCCCGCGGATATAGGAGCCCGCCTTTACCGGGGCGGCGACGGGGCTGTCTACGCCGTCGTGGTGGACCGGTCATCGGGGGAGTTTAAGACCAGCGTGATACTTCTTGATACCATTGACCCGCCTTCGTCAAAGCCCCTCCTTGAGTACCAGGGAGAGGATACGGCCCTGGGCCTGGCCGAATGCGGGGGCTCCCTGGCCAGCACCCTGGGGGGAGACGGCGCCACGCTTTTTGGCCCCCGGGGATTTACCGCCTTTGAACGCGCTCCGGGGCTCCCCGACAGGCTCATAGGGGGGAGGCGCTTCATCATAGCGATTGACGGCGACGGCTCCATCGTCTGGCATGACAAGGACACAGGCGCCATACTCGCCTCGCTGAGACTGTACCGTAATGAGTGGATTCTTGACACCGGCTACGCGGGAACCCTTCTCAGGGGAAGCGTAGCGGGCGTCCGCTAATCATGGCTCGGGTTTTTTCTGACCCTTTCTATGGCCTTATGAACCGCGTTCTTTACCGACTCGGCGTAATCAGGTTTGTCCATAGCGCGGGACGCGTACTGGATTCCCAAAAGGGATACGCGGTACAGGGGTTTTACGTTATTCAGGGCCACGGCGGCCATGTCAATCACGCAGTCCTGGCAGCGGCATATAGATGCCGGGTGCGACGCGAGCTGCTTTTCCAGCTCGGCGATGACGAGGTTTTCGGCCTCGTTTTTAAGAACGCTTTCAAAATCATACTCTTCGTTAAACGCCATAGTAACCTCTATTTTAGCCGTTTCGGGACATATTTTCAAATTTGGTATACTGGGGAAGGAACACAATGTTCACTGTTCCCACAGGTCCGTTGCGCTGCTTGGCCACGATAAGGTCTGTTTCATATTTATCCCTGGATCTTTCCTCCTCGGTTTTTTTGTCCGATTCCCGTTTCCGGTGCAGGAACATTACCACGTCCGCGTCCTGTTCGATTGAGCCTGACTCCCTGATGTTGGCCAGGGTTGGCTGGGAGCCTTCGGCTTCCCGGTTCACCTGGGAAAGGGCCACTATGGGTATTTCAAGCTCCCTGGCAAGACTCTTGAGGGATTTGGAAATTTCGCCCACCCTTTCCCAGCTTTTGAGGGTTTTATTTTCAGATGTGATGAGGCCGATATAATCAATAAAAATGAGTTCCACCTTTTTTTGAATTTTAATCCGCATGGCCTGGGCCCGTATGTCCAGCATGGGCATATTGGGCATGTCGAAAATGTAAAGCGGGGCCTCGTAAATGCGGCCTGCCGCGTCCAGGAGGCTTTGGAAATCGCTGGGTTTGAGCCTTCTGTTTTTTAATTTATTTGAATCTATCCTCGCCTCGCTGGCGATGAGGCGCTGCATCAGCGCCATGCCGGTCATTTCCAAGGTAAAAAAGGCAACGGGAATTTTCCGCGTCCTGTTCATGGACATATTGGCCGCCATGGTAAGGGCAAGGGCGGTTTTTCCTACCGAGGGCCTTGCCCCGATGATGATGAGTTCTGATTTCTGAAACCCCGAAGTAAGGCTGTCAAGCTCCTCAAACCCCGACGGTATGCCCGTATAGGCTTCCCCGGAATGGTAGATTTTTTCCAGCGTGTCGATGGTCGGGGGCACCAGTTCCTCGGCGCTCTGAAATGTCAGGGTATGGCGGTTCTCCGCCAGATCGAAGATGTTTTTTTCGGCTTCCTCAAGTATGCCCCGGGGTTCGGCGCCCAGGTCATGGCACTGCTCAATGATGCGGCCCGAAATCCTGAGGAGGCGGCGCTTTATCGAACAGTCCCGCACCTGCCGGGCGTAGTATTCGATATTGGCGCTGGTGGGCACCACATTGGTAAGGTCCGCCACATAGGCTGGCCCCCCCGCCTGGTCAAGACTCCCGGTCTTGGCCAGGGTATCCACCACTATGGGAATTTCCGCGTCTATGCCTTCCTTGAAGAGGTCAAGTATGGCCGTGTAGATACGGCGGTTGGCATTGGAGTAAAAATCATCGCCGTCGAGGTACTGAATGGCGACGGTTATGGCGTTCCCGTCAAGCAGCAGTGCGCCGAGTACGGCCCGCTCCGCGTCTTCGTTATGGGGAGGAATCTTGTCGGTATTCTGCGGAGCGGCCATTGTTCAAGGTCCTATTCCTGGTCCTGACCCCCGGAAGCGGCTTCGGCTGCGCTTTCAGACGGGGCTTCCGCCGGAGCGGTTTCCGCCGGGACAGCAGTCGCGGTTTCCACCGGAGCGGCGGTCGTACTTTCCGCGGGAGCGGTCTCTGTGGGCGCACTTTCAACTGGAGCGGTCTCAACCGGAGCGGCAGACGCGGTCTCTGCGGGCGCGGTATCTGTAGGCGCGGCGGGCAGCGCCTCGCCTGACGAGGCGCCGGTCCTGGGCCTGCGGTCCCTGCGGTGTTCGTCTCTGGCTGCCTTCTTCTCCTCGGCGGGAAGCTGTCCCTGAATG
>JAIRXO010000237.1 GCA_031268255.1 Spirochaetaceae bacterium | reverse complement strand
TAACGGTATTCGCTTCATCGGCGGCGGATTCTTCCGCGCCTGGCGCTTCGGCGGGCTCTTGTGTGCCCGGCGTTTCGGCAGGTGCAATATTGGCGGGTTTTTCTCCGGTTTGGGTTTTTGTTGTTATGCCGGGCAGTTCGGCAAAGGCGGCTTCCCTGGGGCTGGATGTTTTTCCGGGTGTATGCGGCTTTGCCGAAACGGTTTTCTTTTTGGCGGCTTTGCGATGTTTCTTACCGGGCATGCTTTCACGGGCCCATTCGTAGAGTATTTCCTTGAGGCCGTCGTCCATGAGTTTGAGGCTTTTGCCGCAGGAGGGACAGAGGAAACGGCTGTTCTCGTCAAGGTGTTCTTTGGCGCAGCCTATGCAGTAGGTCTTTCCGCAGGAAGGGCAGGTTCCGGCGGGGAATTCGTCCGGGGGTTCGGTGTAGATGCGCAGAGGCGGAACGGGTCCGGGGTTCTTAAACACCCGCCATGCCCGGCCACAGGATGCGCAGTGTACCAGGCGGGTCAGGGCGTTTTCAAGTTTCTCATTGAGTTCATCATACTGGTTCGCCAGTTCTCCGTTCAGTTCCAGTTCGTCAAGATCATCGAGAATTCCTTCCAGGTCATCCCAGCGGAATGAGTTGGCGTAAATCCAGCCGAGGGAAATCAGTATGGCAGGGCTTGTCCGGTCCAGTTCCCTGGCCGCGCTGAGGGCGGTCTCGGCGCGGGCGTACTCCCCTTTTTTGGATGCCACATAGGCGATGAGTTCCAGCACCTGAACGGAAGGATTTATGCTGTGGGCGTGAATCAGAACTTCATCGGCCTCGCCGTAAAGGCCGAGTTCAATGAGGCAGGACGCCCGGTTGCAGAGGTATTCGGTATTGCGCGGCGCTATGGAGAGGGCCTCTTTGTAGGACTCGCCGGCTTCAGCATAACGGCCAGAGCGGACAAGAAGGTTTCCCGCGCAGTTGGCGAGTACGCCGCCTGGGTCATAGTCTTTGCCCGTCCTGAGTATTTCCAGGGCCCTGTCTGTCGAGCCGGACAGATAGGCGTGGACGGCCCGGTTTTCTATGACGGCCGGCGTTTCTCCCAGGTACTTCGCCGCCGTATCAAGATGAAGGCGGGCCGCTTCCAGGTCTCCCTGGGCCAGGGCAACCTGTCCGGCGAGGTTGGCGGTCCAGCCGTCCTCGGGGCTGAATTTCAGCGCGGCGCCAAGGCTTTTTATGAGGGCCGGATCGTGGGGGTCGCCGTTAAGGAGAAAACGGTTTTCAGCCAGTTTGAAGTGAAAGAGCCCGTATTCGCTCTCAAGGGCGGCGGCCCTTTCAAGATAGTCAAGGGCTTCGCGGCGCTTTCCCTGCCGGACAAGAAGAAGGCCGAGGAGAAATATCACCGCGGCGTCGGCCTCGTTTTGTCCATCCTGTTTCTCCCTGAGTTCTTCGGCCAGGCGGAGTTCTTCGTCAGCCTGCTCCCAGTCCTCAATGCCGAAGGCCCATTTTCCGGCAAGGGCATGGACTTCCCAGTTATCAGAATCAAGGGAAAGCAGTTTGGGTATAACGGCGCCAAGGTCGGCGTAATTCTCCTGGTTAAGAAAGCGCCGCCCCGCGGTGAGATAGGCGGCAAGGGCCTTGTCTGTTTCGCCCAGGGTCTCGTAGGCGTTGGCGGCGTTTTTGGCAGGAAGGCCGTTTTCGCTCTCAAGGGCCGCGGCTTCTTCATAAAGGGCGGCGGCCTTTTCGTATTGCTTTTTTTCAAAATAGCCGTGGCCGATAAGGACGATGAAGGCCGCGGCGTTTCCTTTGGCGGAACCGGACGCGGGGCCGCCGGGCGGTGTTCTCATCAGGGGGCCGTATGTTTCGTCCAGGGCTATGAGTTCCTCCGGGCGTTCCGAAAGGTAGAGTATTCTCGCTTCTTCCAGTATCGCCTCACGGTGCAGGGCGTCATCGCCTCCTCCGGCAAGAATTTCGGCGGTGTATTTTTCGCCTTCTTCAAGAAGCCCCTGTTCCACGGCGCTTTGGGCCGCGGCGAGGAGTTCTTCCCTGCTTTTGACATAGCCGGGCACTTCCCAATTCTCCTTGAGAAGCCTGAGCATACTGCCCGGATCGCCCATGGCGGAAAATGTTTCGGCAAGGCGCTTTCTGCTTTCCGGGTCAGGAGGATAGTCCTGTTCCCAGGAACTATAGGCGGCTTCGACCGGAACGGGCCTTGATTCAACGGAGAAAGACTCAAGTACCGCCTCGGCGATTTCAGGCTCGCTGCCGTTAAGCCCGGGCAGTGGGGCTGCGGCGGCCTCGTAAGAGGCGCAGGCCAGGGCAACGCGGCCTGAGGGTATGGTGCGGTCCTTGAGCCTGGCCGCCCAGCGGTGATTCAGGGCCACCAGTATATTGGGCCCGTAGGCTATGATCTTAAAAGGAAGGGAAGGGGCGTCTTTCGGCGCGGAGAGGGGAGAAGGAATTTCGGTCCAGCCAACCAGGGCTTCGGGCATGCCGTTCCGCAGTACATCCAGGCGAAAATACCCCTTGGATGAACAAAGGAGGGTATAATTGGTCCTTTCATCTATCATTCTGAACGTGATACCCGAAGCGGCGTAACCGCCTTTGGAATCTACCCTGATGCTGCCTTCGAGAATCTGGTCCGCGTAACGAAAACGGCCGTCCAGTACCCAGGCAAGGCAGTTGCTCTTTTTAAGGCTCAGGACCAGTTCCCTGTCCCGGTTCCGGGACCGCACATAGCCCCGGTGGGAACTTTCATCCTTTAATATAAAACGGTTCTGTTTGGGTTTGGAAAAATCGGCGCTCCACTGTTCCTCAACGATTTCCTCGGGGTCGATTTCCTGCCGGGAAAATTTACGCAGCAGGGGAAGTTTTTTAAGTTTATCCAAAAATCCAAACATATACCCGCCCAGTATACCAAAAACAGGGCCGGTACTCCATAGATTTACTCATCGCCGTGTGGCCAGCGGCAATTCCCATTTTAACCACGAACCTCACGAACACCACGAACATAGAGGAAAATCATGGACCTCCAGTACCTGCAGGCACATACGAGCGGCCC
>JAIRXO010000230.1 GCA_031268255.1 Spirochaetaceae bacterium | reverse complement strand
CGTTTTCGGCAAAGCCCCGTCCTATGATGGAAAGGGAGAGTATGCCCTGATCGTTCTGCGCGGCGTTCGCGTAGGTAATGAAGGTATGGGGAATGTATTTGTTGGTCCTGAAAACCACGCTGGACGGATCGCTTATGTTTCCCGCTCCGTCAATGGCGGAGATTGAGAAGCGCCAGATACCGTCGTCCTGGTTGACATAGGAAACCGAAACATTCCTGCCCATAACGCGGGGAGATGTCCGGGGAGCGCCTATGTTCTGGCCGGCCGCTTCGGTGTTTCCTTCCGCAAAGGCCTCGTTAAAGAGCGCCGCGTCCATGGCGCCAAAGCGTTCCTCTGGACCCAGGTATTCAAGATTCCAGGTATACCCCGCCAGGTCGGAGACAGGAGGCGGATTCCATTTCATGTCAAAGGTATTGGAAACGAGGTAGCTTTCGCCGTCCGTTTCAGGCGGAAGAATAGCCACCACAGGCGGCGGCGTCATGTCCCGTACAAACACAATGCTCACCGGCCTTGACCAGTTGCCCGCGTAATCCCGGGCCATAAGGGAAAAATACCACGCGCCGTCCTCAGTCGCCCGCTGTTCAATCCGGGGCATCTGGCTGAAGTACAGGGAAATCTCCCGGGGCGGGACAGCCAGGGGGTCCATGCTCCAACTGTAGGAATAGCCCTGTATGCCCGAAGAATCGTAGGGATGGTTCCAGGTGATACGGGCTGTCTCGCTGCGTATGCCTGTCCCGCTTTGGAAGTTCTGTGCCCTGAGTACCGGCGCGTCCACCGAAATGTCGGGCCTCAGCATGAGGACGCGGTCCCTCCCCTGCCGGGGGCTCTGCCAAAAGAGAAAGAGGCCGTCGCTGGTAAGTACCGGGCGGCCAAAAGACGCGGCGGCGCCGGAACCGGAAAGGTCAACATTCTCCCAGTCGATACCGTTTTTTTGGGCCAGATACACCCTGTTCTGCCCTGTGTGGTTATCGAACCACACTACGGTTACTTCCCCTTCATAATTAAAGGCTATGGGGTTATTGCAGTACCCTGTGGAACTGTTCACCTTTTCGGGGAACCCTATGATACTGCCCCCGCTGTCAAGCGCGGCGGCGTAAATCTGGGGTTCGGCGCTGCCTATGCGGCGTTCCCATACCATAAAAAGCCGGTTATTTTGAACCGAAAGATGGGGCCGCTGGTTATCGTACCGTTCCGCCTCGGTTTGGGCCGCGGTCCGGTCCCTGAAATTGGTTACGAGTCCCGCATCGCTCCACGTAAGGCCGCCGTCCGAACTTGACGTGATAAAAATCTGAAAGGAAGGAAATTCGCTTCCCTGGAAGGACTGAAATATCACATATTCCCTTCCTTCAAAAGAAACATGGGAGGGAAGAAAATTAAGCTGCAATCCTTGACGGCTGATAAAGGGTTCAAAGGGCGTCCAGGTAATTCCGTCCGCCGACCGGGCGTAATAAATTGTCAGGGACTGGGAAAGCCCCCTGGTAACAAAGAGAAGGTAGCCGCCGTTTTCCATGGCGTAGATACGGGGCGCCAGAGAACTAGATGCGGCGTCCTCCCGGCCGTTCAGTTCCGGCGCGGGGCCGCCGCTTTCGATTGTCCGAATACTGAAGGTTTCGCCAAAATCTTCTGACACAATAAGGTCGGTACGCGCTGTATCGGCGGCGGCGGCGATAAAGATTTTGCCGTTTCTGTCCACAAGGGCGCTTATAATTGAAGGTTCGGAACCTGAGTAGGCATAGGGTCCGGCTATATTGCGGCGTATGACCCAGTCGCTCTCTCCGTTCTTTATGGCCGCTGATATCCGTATCTGTCCGCCGCCTGTCTGGGGGAGGGTTTCCTGCCAGGCGACAATGGCTATGGCGCCGTTGGAAGCGGACGCGGGAAAGGAACCCCGTTCAGGAGAAAAAAGCCCGGCATCTTCCCAATAAAAGAGGGAGAGGGCGGAAAGGAAGGGGCACAGGCCCAGGAGTACAAGCAGGGCGGACAGGCGCAAATGGACTTTCATCATAGCATGGCCCTGGTTCTTCGTTCCAAATCTATAACTTTCTGAACATTTTTGTTCCGGGAATCCTCAAGCAGACGCTGGAGAATATCATAGGCGTTGATATATCTGCCCTGGGTAAATTCCTGCTGGGCTCTCTTGAATTCCTGTTCCGCGGCGGCGGTCAGCACATTCTGGGCGGTGCCGCCTATGAGGGAAACAATGGTATTTTTAAGCGCTATGGCCTGTTCGTTATTGGGATTCAGGTTCAGGGCCTGGTTTACATAGCCCCGGGCTATTTCCATCTGGACCGGACTGTTGGCCGCGGTTTCCATCAACTGCTGGGCCTGAAGGGTAAGCTCCCTGGAACGGGCAAGGGCCGCCGGATCAGGCGGAGGGGGCCGTAAGCCTATAAGGATTTCCGCTTCGTTAAGGGCGGCCTGTATGCCCGGATAGCGGGGGTTGATGGCCGCCAGGTCCTGAAGATCGGCGAACTGCTCGGTCGCCGCCTGCCTGAGCTGCCTGATGAGGGCCATATCATTGTTAAAGCGGTCCCTGAACATAGCGGGAAAATTCTCGGGGTCAACCACCTGGGCTATTCTGAGCTGGAGCAGGCTGGCATCCTGATTAACGGGAAACACCAGCTTTACTTCTTCGGTTTTCTGCCGCGCCCGGGAGAGGCTTTCCAGCCCTCCTGAACGGCGGCCCTGGCTGATAAGCCTGATGCCCTCGTCATAGGACCTGTGGGCTTCGCTCAAAAGCTGGCTCATTTCCGAATAAAGGGGCGCGGTAACCGGAATAAACCGGCCCGAGCGGAGGGCCACGGCGTTACGCACCAGACCCAGCCAGTATTCCAGTTCGGAATCGTTTTCGGTATAGACCCGGCGCCAGCGGTCCTGTGCCCTTGAGAGCATCTCCTCGGCCTGCTCAAATTCGCCCCGGAAATACGCGGCGCGGGCCTGGGTTACAAGCTGCCTGACTTCCCTGACAATTATCTCGCTCTCGCTCCTGGTTATCTCGGCGTCAAGGGCTAAAAGCCGCTGGTCCCTCAATGCCCTCAGGGAATCGGATTCCTGGATTTCCAGAGAAGCGTCATAACGCTCCTCTGTCCTGGTCAGTCTGTCACGGGCAAGGTCAAAATTATTGTTTGTGAAAGCGGTACGCGCTTCCTGATACAGCCTGTCGCCGTCAAGCCGGTAGCTTTCCGCCTGGGCAGCCAGGCTTGAGGCCTGGCCGGCGCTCCGGGTGCTTCGGGAAAGAAGATCGTCAAGGTTTGAGGATATATTCCGCAGTGTACCGGAAAGTTCCTCCATCTCAGGAAGGGCCAGCACCCGGTCATCCTCATCCGCGATGCGCCGGGACAGCGCCGACACTGTCTGTATATTCCCGCTAATGGAATTGACTATGCCGTCAAGCAGGGTACTGGCCTCCCGTGGATAATGGGCGGTTTCCGCTCCGCCGGCGGTCATGGAAACACCGGCAAGGAGCCTCGCGGCCTCGGCCAGTCCTTCCTCGTAGCTGTTAATTTTTCCGCCAAGATCAGTGGCAATGAGGGAATAGCTCCGTATAACCGAATCGGTTTCGCTGGACCACGCGAGGGCCGCGACCGCGGCATAGCGTTCCCGCACCGTGGCCAAATACACAGTCTCGTTCCTTTCCAGTCCCGCCGCTTCCTGATAGCCGCCTACAAGGGCGCTGGCGGCGTCCAGGTCGGCCATCATGCCGTCGAGGCGGGTGGAGAATTCAAGCATCGCGTCCCTGACCGCGCTGCCCTGCCGCACAGTCTCGGCGCTGACATCGGCGTTGAGTATTACCGCCTGATGGTAATTCAGTTCCTGTTCGTTCAGGTCATGGATCCTGCCCTCGGCCTCCTGGGCGGCGCCAAGCAGGGGAAGGGACAACTTCATGCTGTAATAATCAAGATAGGTTCCGGCTTTTTCCCGGGCAATACGGATGCCGTCAATATCGGCATACTCAGGCAGTTTAAGCGCCTCCTTGAGATTTTCAAGGGCCGCCGCTTCCATATAGAGATCGTCATACGAGGTGATTACCGGGAAAGCCTCCCTGGCCTCATCGTAGCGGCGGTCCTCGCTCCGGGCCAGGGCGCTGTTGTAGACCGAGAGGGCCCCCCTGGCGATGACAGATTCAACGCGGGAAAGGGAACTGTCCCAAAGAGTATCCATGATGCCCAGCATCCCCTCAGGGACAGTTTCGGTTGAACGGCCCAAAACAAGCCGCGTGGCAAAGGGAAGAAACGAGGAGTCCCCAAGTCTGGGGTGGGTCTCCTGGAGCAGGGCCTGCTGCCTCTGGAAATAATCGGCGGTGGTGGCGAGGGTATTGCGGAGTTCCATGAGTTCGAGGAGCCGGGGTTTAAGCCTGTCGTAGGCGGCGCTGAGGCCGGCAAAGGCCCCGCTTCCGGGAGTCTGGGCGCCCTGGCGCTCAAAGGCGATTACCCCTTCATTCAGGGGGCCCAGGATTTCGTTAAAACGGCCTATGGCCCTTTCAATTTCTTCCACATTATTATCTACCTGGTTTATGACAATGGAACCGTAATCAGCGGCGTGAAACTCAGGCAGGTACAGGGAAAAGCCTTCGGAATACCGGGCCAGGGCATCGGGGTAGCGCCCCGCGTCAATGAGGGCACGGCCATCGGCAAGGATGCGTTCCAACTGGTTACGGTTAGAGGCAAAAAGGGCGACCTCCCTTGTCCGGTCAATAAAGTCCTGGACCATGGGGTTAGGGTTTATTTCGATGTTTCTCAGCGCGTTGCTGATTCTCAGTAATTCATCCGTATTTTCAGGCTCATGTTCCAGCACATAGAGGAGTTCTTCGGCCAGGTTATTGTAATTGTCCCGGTATTTTATGATGGCCTGAAGCCGCTGCTGTATCCTGGCAAAGTCCTCGGGGTGGCTTTCAAGGTAGGTGGTTAATTCCTGGATGGCCTCGTCATAGCGCCGCTCGGCGATAAGAGAATCGGCCCGGGAAAGGACAGTATCCTGCCTGCCCCTGGCAGAAAGGGGAAAGGCCGCGGCCAAAAGAGTCATGATTATCAATAAGAATCTTAAATTCCGCCGCTTTTGACGGTCTTTTCCATTCATTCCCGGGTATATCCTGCCATTATTAGTATCGGTCCATAAGGTTTTATTATGTATCCCCTATCTATATACTATCATAGAAAAATTTTTTTTTCCGATATATATTATAGTTATAATGATACTCTCTAAGGTCCGTATCAGTACATTATATATACTCTTATTTTGCGGCCTGTCCCTGGCCGCCCTTGATATCAATGAGGACACATACGGAGGGTTTTCTGATCTTTTGAGCGGCATAGACCCCAATGCCGGACTTACCGCTTTTCCGGTGCTGAATGTCCCCATAGGAGGCCGTTCAGAGGGCATGGCCGGCGCTTTTACCGCTGTTTCCGACGATATTTCTTTTATTGAATATAATCCCGCCGGTTCGTCCATGCTGGCCCGTTCGGAACTGGCGTTTTTTCATAATAACTGGATAGCCGATACCAATGTGGAAGGCGCGGTCTATGCCACCCGTCTCGGCGATTTGGGCCTGGGTGCCGGGGGAAAGTGGCTGTATCTTCCCTTTACCGAGTACAATATCTATGGGGAACGGGCCAGCAAGGGCTATTATTCCGAAGCGGTGGGCGTTCTGAATCTTTCGTATAATTTTCTTTCGGGGTACTATTTTTCGGGTATTTCGGCGGGAATGAATATCAAGGGCGCTTTTCGTTTTGTCCCCGACTATTCCAACGACCAGGGAAGCATCATAAGCGGGTCAGGACGTTCCCAGTCAGCCGCCCAGGTCATGGCCGACATTGGCGCGCTTACCCGCTTTGACCTCTTCAAATTCTATACGGCTAGGGAAAGGAACAGTTCCGCGGCCCTGGTGGTGCGCAACCTGGGCCTGCCCGCGAAGGGCGATCCCCTGCCCACGGTAGCTACGGCGGGCATCTCGTACAAACCCATACGGCCCCTGCTCTTTTCCTTTGATTTCTCCTTTCCCATAAACCTTCAGAACCCGGAACTTTCGGAAAAGCCCTACTGGGCCGCCGGCATAGCGGCTGAACTGACGCCCTTCCTCTCCATGCGCACCGGCGCGCTGATCAAAACCGGAAATGTCCGTTTTACCCTGGGAAGCGCCATCAGCCTGGACAAGGTGGCCCTTGACATAAACTATACCGTAGACCTGCTCACCCAGCTTCAGCCCTTTAACCGCCTCAGCATAGGGGTAAGGCTCAACCTCGGCGACGGGGGAAGGGGCGCCCTTTCCGATGAGGTTGACCGGCTCTACCTCGCCGGGCTTGACGCCTATTCCAAGGGAAACCGGGAAGAGGCCAGGTACTGCTGGGAAGAAGCCGTCAGGCTTAACCCCAAATTTGAGCCTGCCAGGGAAGGGCTTTCGGTCATAGTCCGCGCCCAGGCCATTGAGGACCGCATCAACGAAATGGAACAACTGGAATTCTAAGATAGCGCGGCTTCGCCCCTCCAGAACAAAACAAGGCTATCGCTTTTTTCTGAACACCCGGTAGTTTATGTCGGGGAAAACATTGTTCCGCTTTTCGAGACTGGTAAGCCATTCGGTGCTGATATAATTACTGCCTAAAGATTCATAAATAGTGGTAAAATTCCTCAGGGAATTTTCTATCTGACGCCGGGCATAGCGCACGTTTTCCCCGCCGCTCATCATCTTGGGCCAGTATGATTCCTGCACCAGAAGTATTTCCCTGGCCGCCTGGTTAAGGGTTCTTTCCTTGAGGCCGGTGTTCTCCGGGAAACGGTCGGCAAGCTCCCGCATGCGTTCCAGGGAGCGGAATATGTGCCGGTATATCCAGTCGTTGGAAGCGTCAAGCCAGGTTTCCGCATAACCGTTGACACCCCAGGATGAAAATTCCGGCATCATGGTCTGGTAACTTGAGGTATCCTGGGCGTAGAGATATTCCAGGGGATTCATAATCTGGACCTGCCTGTTCCGGGCGGCTTCCCTGAACAGGGCTTCGAGAAAGGCCGGACCCTCGCGCCAGTAAAAGCCGAATTCGCCGGCATTACAGGCGTTGAGGCTTATGCACTGGCCGCCTATCAGATCCCGCGCCGCGGAAAGCTGGGTGATTCTTCTTTCCAGAAAAAGTTTCGCCGCCGCGGCTGCCTTTTGTTCCGCGAGAAGCGGATTGTAGGGGTCTCCGTTCTTTGCCCAGTATGTATAGCCTGTGGCGCAACGCCCCCGGCTGCTTTTGAAATACGAACAGAGATGATCAAAGGGAATTTCGTACCCCGTGTCGCGGCGTATATCAAGGTAGCCGCCGTCATGGACCAGCCCGTCCTCCTCATGCCAGAAATCCCGGTATACGTTAAAATCCCTGCCCAGTACGAGGGTGCCCCGGGGAGTTTTGACAGGATAAAAATTACCGTTCATGGTCCGGGGCGTACCGGCAAAAAGGGCGTGGGGATTGACTATGGTATAACTGAGATTATAGGAACGCAGATACTCGTCAAGCTCAGGAGACCAGCCCAGTTCGGGCAGCCAGAAACCCTGGGGGGTTTTTTCAAAACAGGTACGGTGGCTTGAAAGGGCGATTTCAAACTGGGCCTGCACGGCCTCGGGCTGTTTGCTGTAAAACGGAAGAAAGGCCCCGGTCGCCGCCGATCCCAAAAGTTCTATCCTGCCCTTTTTTTGAAACTCGCGGAAAACGCCGAGTATATCGCCGCCGCAGCGTTCTTCGTAAAAGGTTCTCCGCTCCCTCATGCGCCGGAGAAACCAGCGGACAAGATCCTCCCCCGGACTCCGGCCCAGCTCGGCTTCCCCAAAACGGATACGGTGTTCCATGTACTCGCGGTAACGCTCTTTGAGGAGTTCGTCCTTGAGCATGTGGCAGAGCGTAGGCGAAATGGAAAAGGCCAGGCGGAAGGGAACGTGATCCTCTTCCAGACGGTCGCAGACTTCGAGCAGGGGCAGGTAGGTCTCGTAGATATGCTCAAAAAGATGGCGTTCGTCCGCTCCGCCTGGTTCATGTTCCCTGACAAAGGGAAGATGCGCGTTGAGTACAAAAGATAAAACCAGCCTGTCCCGCATAAGAGTTCCTAATACCTTTGCGGCCTGCTCCGGCGGGAGATACGGTCAGCGTTATACAAAATACGGGAATCCTCCAGTCCTGAAAGGCTTATGAGGGCATACATCCGGCTTTTCCTGTCGGAGACTGAAAAGGGATCTTCAAAATAGGGAACCCGAAACGGCGCGGACGAAACAACGGAAACAAGTGTCTGGTTTTGCGCCACACAGACTTCTACCCTGTACCAGCCCTTGCCGGGGGGTATATTAAGATACCATGCCGTATCGGCAATGCCTACCGGCACGGTAAAGCCTTCTTCTCCCGAAACGGGAAATTCCCCGGGCGTGGATACCGGCGCTTCGGACGCCCTGAGAGGGCAGACCTTGAGCTGATAGCCGTCAAAATCAGGGGAACGCTCGTAATGGTCCTTGTCATGGCTGTTTATTTCCCAGAATACAAAGGCCCAGGCAGGATCACGGAGTATGACATCCACATAGGTGATATTGTAATGCCTTGGCAGGGGCACGGGGCCGGGAATACCGGCTTCGCCAAGAAGCAAATCCTCAAGGGCGCCGTCGGATTCGAGGTTAAGCTCCAGGAGTTCTTCGATGATAAAGAGGCGGTCAAGGTCAGGAGGAATGTCTATACCCAGTGAATCCGCCAGCCGGGTAAGTTCGCTGGTAGCCAGGGTATCCAGATAGGCTTTTGTAAGCCGTATATTGCTATCCATCCTTTTCATCATGGGAAA
>JAIRXO010000129.1 GCA_031268255.1 Spirochaetaceae bacterium | reverse complement strand
GCTTTAACGGTGACAAAAGGACCTGAGAGGGCGTTCATGTGCCAGAGGTCGGCTCCCGCCTCCAGAGCCATCCTGATGCCGTCACCGGTATTGTAGAGGGTCCCCATGGGGTATAGCCGCTCCCGCTGGGTGTAGTATTCTATCATAGTCTCGTTATTCTCAAAGCCACCGCAGGCCATAACCACGCCGTTCTTGGCCCGGACATTCAGCATCTGGCCCCCTTTTTCGATCTGTACCCCCACGATGGTCTTGGTAAAGGGGTCCTGAATCAGGTGTTTGGCCGGAGCTTCAAACCACACGCTGATTTTGTCCTGCCGATCCACCACCCCCTTACGCAGGTTTGCCCAGTAGGGTTTTTCGCTGGTCAGGGATTCGTCCGTTACCAGATCCATAAATACCTGATCCGCACCGGGGAATTCGGGGTATTCCCCCAGGGGCTTCATGACACGGTTGACCGGGGCCAGACCCACCGACTTGAGCCAGCCGGAATTTTCCATAGACCCCCGGACGATAAAGTCGATGATCTCATCGGTCATATGATCAAAGCCCGCGCTCTCGGCCTTTACATAGGCTACACCGGCTTCGTAGGTACCGTAATTCCGCACCAATTGATACGAATAGCGGCTGTTACCCCCCTCGTGGCCCAGGGGCGCTTTTTCGGTTAACAGTACCCTGGCCCCCGCTTCGGCGGCGGCAATGCTGGCCGATGCCCCGGCGCCGCCAAAACCTATAACCACTACATCGAATTCGGCGTCCCAGGGGATAGTATCGACATAGGCCACCTGTGAACTGGAACAGCCCGCCAAGGCAGCCAGGAGCAGGACACTTAGCCTGCAAAAAAACTTATTCATACGATCCTCCTCAAGTCTATTGTCAAACATGTTCATCAAACACGTTTGGCAATCAGTATAAAGTATGTTTTTGAAATGTCAAGAAAAATTTAACGGAATATACCGGGCTGTTGATTTTATGTACGGTTGACGTAATAATGGTTCCAATTATGGAAAGAAACATCAGGCCGCTCAACAAAAAACAGATACGGTCCCAGGCTACCCTTGAAACCCTAAGAACCGTGGTAGATAAACTGGTCGAAGAACTGGGCTTTGAAAAAATGCACATCAGGGATATATGCCGGGAGGCCGGCATCACCCCCGGAACCTTCTACCACTATTTTCCTTCCAAGGACGATATACTCTTTGACCGCTATCTGAGAGTCAATATTTTTTTGAATAAACTTTACGATGAAAAACTTAAAAAAATGCACGCGATTGACGCTTTAAAGCTCTTTTTTAAGGAATTTATAAAATGGGAGAAAAAACGGGTCATAGGCGTATTGATTTCTTTTCAGCGGGCACGAATTTTACATTATTCCGAATGGGCGGAAAAGGAAAAACCGGCCACCAATGAGATTATCACCGCGCTGTTTACCGCCGGTCTGGAAAAGGGAACCATAAAACCGGGGCTTTCTCCCCGGCAGTTGTCGGGTTTCTTTGTCTGCCTTTTTGAAGGGATGATTATAAACCAGTGCTATTCCAGGGGACAGTCCCTGAAACATCCTGATTTTCTTGAACCCGCCAATCAGTGGCTGGAAAGCCTCAGGGTCAGGAAAACAACGACGCTCAGGACGCCCCGGACCGGCGTACAATGAAAGCAAAGGCATGGCAGGCACTGAGCGATGCCGGAAAGGAATACAAGGACTATGCCGCAAGGCTTGGCCGGAGACTCCCGCGTCTAAAAAGCCTGACCCAGGCCCTCGTCGACAGGCGCGGGGGGCCTTCCTACCTTGTAAAACACCCTGTGCTTTACAACGGCGCCCTGGACGATCTCGAAAGCGGATCCGACATACGGCTCATCCTTGTAGCGGACAACCCTGGCCGCAGGGAACAGGAGCAGGGCCGTTACCTCGTGGGTCCTTCGGGGAAAATAGCCGAATCGTTTTTCAAAAAAAATCCTGAGCTGGGCATAGATTTCCGGGCAAACGTGATCATCCTCAACAAAACGCCCATACATACCCCCCGTACCGCCGAACTGCGGGAGCTTGGCCGTTCCGGCGGCGCGGAGACCGAAAAGGCCCTCTGCGAATCCCAGCGTTTTATGGCGGAAACCATTTACCGTTTTCATACTGCCCTCTCGCCCATTCCGGTCTGGATCATAGGCTATTCCGAAATGAAAAAGGGCGGCGTTTTTGAGGTCTTTACCGAATCACTGAGGGAGTTATACGCAAAGCGCCCGGCGCGGAAAAAGGAGATTTTTCTTTTTCGCCATTTTTCGATGAACCAGTTTACCATTGACCTCAAACGTCAGATGCGGGACAAAGAGGATACCGCCTCGGCCCTGGACCGCATAGGCGCGGCCTACAGGCAAAAAATACTCGGCTGGGAATAATAGAGAACAAGTCCAATCATACGGCCCTGGCCGTTTTCAGTACCCGCATGGCGTTGAACACGGCGATAAGGGCAACGCCCACATCGCCAAACACCGCTTCCCACATGGTAGCCAGGCCCAGCGCGCCCATGACAAGGATGGCGCCCTTGACCGACAGGGCAAAAACAATGTTCTGCCAGACTATGTTCCGGGTTTTCCGGGCGATGCGGATTGCGCCTGAAATCTTTGACGGCTCATCGGTCATCAACACCACGTCGGCAGCCTCAATGGCCGCGTCAGAACCAACGCCGCCCATGGCTATGCCCACGTCGCTGCGGGCCAGCACCGGCGCGTCGTTAATGCCGTCACCCACAAAAATGAGTTTACCGGAACCGGATTTAGTTTTTTCAAGCACTTCAAGATATTCAACCTTTTGATGGGGAAGGAGTTCCGTATAAACCATATCAAGGCCTATCTGTTTTGCCATGCTCTCGCCTACGGCTTTACTGTCGCCGGTGAGCATAACGATACGTTTTACCCCTATGGCCCTCAGATCATCAACAGCGTCTTTGCTGTCGGCTTTCAATTCGTCGGAAATAACGATATATCCCGCGTACTCATTGTTTACCGCCAGGTGTACCGCTGTTCCCGTTTCTTCCACGGCGGGAACGGAAATATTTCCGGCCTCAAGCAGTTTGGCGTTCCCCGCCAGCACCTGGTCATTGCCGATGCGCACCGAGACGCCTTTTCCGGCAATTTCCTCATAGCCGCTTATCAGGGCGGTATCGAGTTCCCTTTTGCAGGCGTTTCTGATAGAAAGGGCTATGGGGTGGTTGGAATCTGATTCGGCAAGGGCGGCGTAGTACAAAAGTTCTTCTTTGGTGATGCCCTTGGCAGGGACTATGCTGCTTACGCTGAACACTCCCCTGGTCAGGGTTCCTGTCTTGTCAAACACCACGGTGTCAACATTGGTAAGGGCTTCGAGGTAGTTGCTCCCTTTTATAAGGATGCCGTTTCTTGAAGCGCCGCCTATGCCGCCGAAGAAACTCAATGGTATGGAAATGACCAGGGCGCAGGGGCAGGAGACCACGAGAAAGACCAGGGCGCGGTTTATCCATTCTGAAAAGGACGCGCCGGGAATGAGGAGGGGCGGAAGCAGAGCCAGGGCCGCGGCGGAAAACACGACCACCGGGGTATAGTACCTGGCGAATTTGGTAATAAAGTTTTCGGTAACTGATTTTTTGCTCCCCGCGTTTTGCACGAGGTTGAGAATTTTGGAGACCGTGGATTCGCCAAAGACCCTGCTCACCTCAATGGTAAGCAGCCCGTTCTTGTTTATCGAGCCTGAAAGAACGGCGCTGCCTTTCTCTACATCCCTGGGCAGGGATTCGCCGGTGAGGGCCGATGTGTCCAGCGCGGAAAACCCGTCGCTTACTACGCCGTCAAGGGGAATTTTTTCGCCCGGCTTTACCACGATGAGGTCCCCTATGCGTACTGTTTCCGGGGACACCCTCTTGAGGCCGGATGCTGTTTTAAGGTTGGCGTAATCGGGCCTGATGTCCATGAGTGCTGATATGGATTTACGGGAACGCCCCACCGCGTAATCCTGAAAGGCTTCGCCTATACGGTAAAATATCATCACCGCCGCGCCTTCGGGATATTCGCCTATGGCAAAAGCCCCAATGGTGGCTATACCCATCAAAAAGTTTTCATCAAAAATTTCACCCTTGGTACTATTTTTGACCGCCGTAACAAGCACTTCGCCGCCTACCAAAAGATAGGCCGCCAGAAAGACGGCAAGCCGCGCAAAAGACGGCAGCGTAAGGGACGGAATATATTCGAGTACCATGCCCAGGACAAAGAGGGCCATGCCAAGGGCAAGACTCACGCGCCTCCATCGCTTTACCGGAGCCGGAACCGAAGCGGCCCCCGCTCCGGCAGGAAAAAGAACCGCGTCCCGCATCTCAATAGAAGGTTCAAGCCGTTTGATAACAACGCCTGTACGGGCCACGATGTCGTCCCAGCGTTCCGGGTTTTCGGCTTCGATGGTAAGTTTTTGAACGGAAAAATCAACCAGAGCCCGGCTTACCCCTTCCAGGGCGCCGACATGCTTTTCGATTTTTGCCGCGCACCTGGGGCAGCAAAGCCCTTCCAATATATATGTCCTTTCGTTCATAATAAAAACCCCTTAATCTATAGATTGAACAATTGACAATCTGTTCAACCGTTTACGCAAAAAATGCGCCTCTATTCACAGACATGAACCAGCCCCTGATCGAAAATGGTTCCCACATGGTCGTCCTCAAGGGAATAGTAGACAACCTTTCCCTCCCGGCGGTACTTTACGAGCCGGGTCTGCCTGAGCGTTCTCAGTTGGTGGGAAATGGCGGACTTACTCATGCCCAAAAGGGCCGCGATATCGCAGACGCACATTTCGGCCCGCAAAAGGGCGCAGAGGATTTTAACCCTGGTCGAATCACTAAAAACCTTGAACAGATCGGCCAGGTCAAGCAGTATCTCGTCGGCGGGCATTTCTTTACTGACCGCCGCTACCACTTCCTCATGAATTATATTGCAGTCAAGACTTTCGATATCTGAGCCGGTTCCAAAATTGGTTATTTTGTAACCGGCTTTTGCAGTTTTTCGCCCTGCGGGCTGCAAAACTGCGGTTTTCATAGGTTGCAGTTCCAAAATCTGACATTTTGGAACTGCCT